>DASQNB010000398.1:0-8764 GCA_035645175.1 Geodermatophilus sp. | reverse complement strand
GCCCGCTACGCGATCTGGGCGGCGCTGGCCGCACTCGTCTACCTGTTCGTCAACGTGCTGGCCGAACCGCTGCCGCCGCTCACCGAGGGCGCGGCGACGTCGTTCTGGACGGCGGCCGACATCGTGATCGCCCTGCCGATCTCCTGGTTCCCGCTGGTCGCCGACTACACCCGGCACGTGCGCAGCGGCCGGGCGGCGTTCACCGGCGCGGCGGCCGGCTACGGCCTCGCCACCGTCGTCATGTTCACCCTGGGCGTCGTCGCGCTGGCCGCCTACGGCAGCGCCGGGTTCGACGTCATCGACGCGCTGCTCGCCGTCCCGCTGGGCGCCCTGGCCGTGCTCGTGCTGGTCTCCGTCGAGCTGGACGAGGCCTTCGCCAACGTCTACTCGACCGCGGTCTCGGCGCAGAACATCGTCACCCGGGCCGACCGCCGGGTGCTCGCCGTGTGCGTGGGCGCGGTCGCCACGCTGCTCGCGCTGACCTTCGACATCGCCGCCTACGAGCCGTTCCTCTTCCTCATCGGCGCGGTGTTCGTGCCGCTGGTCGGCGTCTTCGTCGTCGCCTACTACTCGACCCCGCGCGGCGCCTGGGACACCTCGGACACCGCCCCCGCGCGGCCGGTGTTCCTGCTGCCGTGGGTCGCCGGCTTCCTCGCCTACCAGCTGACGCTGCCGACCTTCTTCGCCGGACCCGGCGCGGGCTGGACGGCGTGGTGGACAGCCCGGCAGGCCGACCTGGGCATCGACCCGGCCAACGGCTGGTCGGCGTCACTGGTCAGCCTGGCCGTCGCGGTCGCGATCACCGCGCTCATCTGCCTGCCTGGGCGGTTGCGTCGGAGGAGGACGACGGCATGACCGACGTCGCGGTCGCCGGCGGGGGGCTCATCGGGCTGGCGACGGCCTGGCGGGCGGCCCAGCGCGGACTGTCCGTGACCGTCGTCGACGACTCCCCGGGCACCGGCGCGTCGGCGGCCGCGGCCGGGATGCTGGCGCCCGTCACCGAGGCCGGTTACCGCGAGGAGGCGCTGCTGCGGCTGGGCCTGGCATCGGTGCAGCGCTGGCCGGCCTTCGCCGCGGACGTCGAGGCGGCCTCCGGGACGCCGGTGGGCCTGCGCACCGCGGGCACGCTCGTGGTCGGCTTCGACGAGGACGACGTCCGCGAGCTGACCGCGCTGCACGCCTTCCAGACCGAGCTGGGCCTGGCCGCCGAGCGGCTGACCCCGCGGGAGTCGCGCCGCCGCGAGCCCTCGCTGACCCCGCGGGTGCGCGGCGGGCTGCTCGTGGCCGGCGACCACTCCGTCGACGGCCGGGCGCTGCACGCCGCGCTGCTCCGGGCCGCCGAGGACACCGGGGTGCGGCTGGTGCGCGACCGGGTCACCGCGCTGCGGGTGGACGGCGGCCGGGCGGCGGGCCTGGAGACCGCCGGCGGCGCCTCCGTGGTCGCCGGATCCGTCGTCCTGGCCCTCGGCGCGCACAGCGGGCGGCTGCCCGGGGTGCCACCGCTGCCGGTGCGCCCGGTCAAGGGCCAGATCCTGCGGCTGGCCGGCGCCACCGACCTGCTGGAGGGGACGGTGCGCGCGCTGGTCCGCGGCCGGCAGGTCTACCTGGTGCCGTACGCGGGCGACCGCCTGATCGTCGGCGCGACGACGGAGGAACGCGGCTTCGACCCGACCGTCACCGCCGGCGGGGTGCACGACCTGCTGCACGACGCGATCGACGTCGTCCCCGGCATCAGCGAGCTGGAACTGGTCGAGACGCTGGCCCGCTGGCGGCCGGGCACCCCCGACAACGCCCCGCTGCTGGGCCCCGGCCCGCTGCCCGGCCTGGTGCTGGCCACCGGGCACCACCGCAACGGCGTGCTGCTCACCCCGGTGACCGCCGAGGTGACCGCCGAGCTGCTGGCCACCGGCACGCTGCCGGAGCTGGCCGCCCCCTTCACCGCCGACCGCTTCGCCGCGGCGGCGGGGCCCGTTCCGCAGACGACGAGAGGTTGAGCACCGTGCAGGTGACCGTCAACGGCGAGGCCACCGAGCTGGCCGCGGACGCCACCGTGGCCGACCTGGTCGCCGCCCGCAGCGGCGGGCACGACCGGGTGGCGGTCGCGCTCAACGGGAACGTCGTCCCCCGCAGCAGCTGGCCGGACACCCGGCTCTCCCCCGGCGACACCCTCGAGGTCCTCGCGCCCACCGCAGGAGGCTGACCATGTCCTCGCCCACCCAGAGCCCGGCCCCCGTGACCACGTCCGAGCTCGCCCCCGCCCTCGCCCGCGAGGAGGCCGCCGACCCGTTCACCATCGCCGGCGAGACCTTCACCTCCCGGCTGCTGCTCGGCACCGGCGGCGTCCCCAGCCTGGAGACCCTCGAGGCGGCCGTGCGCGCCTCGGGCACCCAACTGGTGACCGTGGCGCTGCGCCGGGTCGAGGCGTCCTCCAGCGCGTCGATGCTCGAGGTGCTCGACCGCTGCGGCGTACGGCTGCTGCCCAACACCGCCGGCTGCCGCACCGCCCGCGAGGCCGTCCTCACCGCACGCCTGGCCCGCGAGGCGTTCGGCACCCCCTGGGTCAAGCTCGAGGTGATCGGCGACGAGCACACCCTGCTGCCCGACGCCGTCGAGCTGCTGGACGCCGCAGAGCAGCTGGTCGCCGACGGCTTCACCGTGCTCGCCTACACCACCGACGACCCGATCCTCGGCCGCCGGCTGGCCGACGCCGGGTGCGCCGCGGTCATGCCGCTGGGCTCGCCGATCGGCAGCGGGCTGGGCATCCGCAACCCGCACAACATCGCGCTGCTCCGCGAGGGGGTCGACGTCCCCGTCGTCCTGGACGCCGGCATCGGCACTGCCTCGGACGCCGCCCTGGCGATGGAGCTCGGCTGCGACGCCGTCCTCCTGGCCTCGGCCGTGACCCGCGCCCGCGACCCCGAGAGGATGGCGCTGGCCATGCGGCAGGCCGTCGAGGGCGGGCGGCTGGCCAAGCTCGCCGGACGCATCCCGCGCCGCTGGCACGCGGAGGCCTCGACGTCCTTCGAGGGCCTGCCCGAGCTGTGAGGCTCCCGCGGCTGCTGGTCGTCACGGACCGGACGCAGGCTGCCGGCCCGCTGCCCGACGTGGTGGCGGAGGCGGTCGCGGCCGGGGCCCGAGCCGTCGTCCTGCGGGACCGGGACCTGCCCGCCGACGAGCGCGCCGCCCTCGCCGCCGAGCTGCGGTCGGTGCTCGACCCGGTGGACGGCCTGCTGGTCACGGCCGGGGCGGGCGGCGACGGCGCGGTCCACCTGGCCGCGGCCGAGCCGTTCCCCGACCCCCGCCCGCCGCTGGTGGGCCGCTCCTGCCACTCGGCCACCGAGCTGGCGCGCGCCCGGGCCGAGGGCTGCGACTGGGCGTTCCTCTCCCCCGTCTTCCCCACCGCCTCCAAGCCCGGCTACGGCCCGTCCCTCGGCGTCGACGGGTTCGCCGCGCTGCGACCGCTCGGGCCCCCGGCGTACGCGCTCGGCGGGGTGGGCCCGGACGACGTCCCGGCGCTGCTCGCCGCCGGGGCGGCCGGAGTGGCTGTGATGGGCCCGGTCATGCGCGACCCGTCCGTCGTCGGCGGGTACCTCGCCGCGCTGGACGGCTGACCCTCGGACCGCCGGCGGGCGCTGCTCGGCGGCGACGCCGTCCACGACGACCTCCGCCGGGGACGGCGGCTCGCCGGTGCGGCCCTCCCGGCCGGGCAGCACCAGGTTCAGGACGACGGCGAGCACCGCGGCGACGATGATGCCCGAGTCGATCAGCGCGCCCCAGTCGCCGGTCACCCGGTCGACGGCGTCCGGCGCGGCGGCGATGACCCGCCCCAGCCCGACGTCGACATCGTGGCCGCACCGGACACTCGTCACCCCGCAGGCTCGAGCCAGGGGTCACGGACCGAGCCGACCACGGTCCGCAGGTTCCTCGACCGGAGCAGGGCGCCGCGAGGGCTCACGCCGGGTTCGGCGGTCGCACTGCCGTGGTCGACCGGCCGGTCCACCAGCAGGACATCCGTCGCCCTTCGGCCTCGCCCGCTCTCGCCCACCGGATCGGCAGCTGACCGCACGACCCCGGTGGGTGCACGCCACGGCTTGAGATCGGAGGGTCCCGCGCCGGTCGTAGGTGTGGTCCATGCCATAGCTTCACGGCCATGGAAGGCGTGCCGTCCCCTCACGTGACGTCCGCCCTCCTGACAGCGGATTCCCCCGAGCGGTCCGCGGGCACTACCGAGGAGCGCGCCCCGGTGTGGCGCACCGAGTGCTCTCCTCGCGATGGAGTCCCCCGCAGAGGGACGGAGTGGTCGCCGACGCCCATCCCGGCACCTGGAGCACGAGGAGGAGATGACCGTGGGACGTGTCGAGGGCAAGGTCGCCTTCATCACCGGAGCCGCCCGGGGGCAGGGTCGCTCCCATGCCGTCCGCCTGGCGCAGGAGGGCGCCGAGGTCATCGCCGTGGACGTGTGCCAGAGCTTCGGCACCGTGCCCTATGACGGCGCGACCGAGGCCGACCTGGCGCAGACGGTGAAGGAGGTGGAGGCGCTCGACCGGCGGATCGTGGCCCGGCAGGCCGACGTGCGCGACCTGGCGTCACTGGAGGCGGCTGTCGAGGAGGGGCTGTCCCAGTTCGGGCACATCGACATCGTCTGCGCCAACGCCGGGATCGCCAGCTTCGCCCCGGCCCTCGAGCTCTCCGAGGACATGTGGCAGGACGTCGTCGACATCAACCTGACGGGGGTCTGGAAGACGGTGAAGGCGACAGCGCCCTCGATGGTGGAGCGCGCCCAGGGCGGCTCGATCATCCTGACCAGCTCCATCGCCGGGCTGATCGCGTTCCCCAACCTCGCGCACTACACCGCGGCCAAGCACGGCGTCACCGGCCTGATGCGCACCCTGGCCGTCGAGCTGGCCCCTCACCACATCCGGGTCAACTCCATCCACCCCACGACGGTGGACACCCCGATGGTGGCGAACGAAGCGATCTGGGGCCTGTTCCTGGGCGGGGTGCAGGGGGCCACCCGTGAGCAGGCGGCTGATGGCATGAAGGCGCTCAACGCGATGCCGGTCCCCTGGGTCGAGTCGGTGGACATCAGCAACGCTGTGCTCTACCTGGCCTCTGACGAGGCCCGCTACGTCACCGGGACGACGACGGTGGTCGACGCCGGCGCCATGCAGCCGTTCAAGATCCCGCACTCGGCCTGACGCCCTCGCGCCACCCACAGGCGGCCTGCACCGGCTCGGCGGAGCCGCCGCACGAGATGGGAGTCGCCCCCCTGTGCCGCCTCGACCTCCCGGGAGCAGACGCTGAGCACCGACGCCGCACGCACCTCCGACGAGGGTCCTGACCCCGTCCTCAGCGGTGGCCGCGTCACCCACGACGACGGCGGCACGGTCCGCGAGGCGCGCCGGCGGATCGCCGGCCACCTCGTCGGCCGGGAGCGGGAGCTGGACCTCCTCCTGGCAGCGGTCGCCGCCGGTCGGGACGTCCTGCTGGAGGGGCCACCGGGGACGTCGAAGTCCACCCTGCTGCGTGCGATCACTGCGGAGTGGGGGATTCCGCTGCTCCTCGTCGAGGGCAACGCCGACCTCACCCCCTCCCGCCTGGTGGGTCACCACAACCCGGCGCGGGTGCTGCGCGAGGACTACTCCGAGGACAACTTCGTGCCCGGGCCACTGGTCGAGGCGATGCGGACCGGCGGCTTCCTCTACGTCGAGGAGTTCAACCGGGCGCCCGAGGACAGCCTCAACACGCTGCTGACCGCGATGGCCGAGCGTCGGATCGCGGTGTCGAGGGTCGGGCGGGTCGACGCGCTGCCCACGTTTCGGGTGATCGCCTCCATGAACCCGTACGACAACATCGGCACGACACGGCTGTCCACGTCGGTTCACGACCGGCTGTGCCGGCTCGCCGTCCACTACCAGGACGCGGAGGCCGAGCGCGGCATCGTCGTCCGTCGCACCGGCATCACCTCACCCCGGCTCGTCACCGACGCCGTCGCGCTCACCCGGGCGACCCGGGAGCGGGAAGACGTGCAGCAGGGCAGCAGCGTGCGAGGCGCGATCGACCTCGCGCTGGTCGCGGCCCAGCTGGCCACGATGCGGGGCGTCGACCTGCCCGACGATCCGGCCGTGGCGCCACCGCGCGGGCTCCCCGAGGCCTACACCGAGCTGGTGTTGGACGCCGCGCTCATGGCGCTCTCCGGGCGGATCCACCTCGACGAGACCATCGAGCAGACCGCCGAGGTGGTGGTCCGGCAGCTGTGGGAGGACCACTTCCTGCTGCGGCCTGCGGCCGCCGAACCCGGTTGAAGGGAGGTCCCGGCCGACTCGCCGCTGCGGCGGCGCGGCGCGGCGCGGCGCCCGGGTGCCCTGCGGCCGTTGCGTCGCAAGCCCAAGCAGCTCACCGAGGAACCCGCCCTGTTCGCGCCGGCTCCCGGCGGAGGCGGGCTGGTGCTCTCCACCCGGGACGGGAGCCGGCGTCGAGCGGTCGCGCGGACGGGCGGCAGCACCGCGCCCGGGGAGTCCGACGAGGCGGCCGAGGTGGTCCCCCTGGCCGACCTGGAACGGGACTCGACCGACGAGCGGCTCGCCCGGCAGCGGGCCCGGGAGATCGCCGCCCGCCTGGCCGTGGCGCGGCCCCGCCGGGACCCCCGGTCCCGCCGAGGGCTCGGCGAGCTGGAGAGCGTGCCGTACCGGGCAGCCTCCGACGACATCGACCTCGACCGGACACTCGACGTCCTGGCCGGCATCCCCATGCCGGAGGACGACGACATCGTGGTGCGGGAGCGCGAGCGCTCACGCCGCTCGGTCGTCCTCGTCGCGGACGTGTCGGGATCGATGAAGGGGGAGCGGGTGCGGACCGCGGCGGCGACGGTGGGCGCGCTCGCCGGCGAGCTGCACCGCGACCAGCTCGCCGTCGTCGCCTTCTGGTCCGACGCCGCTGTGCTGGTGCGGCTGGGAGAGCCGGTGCCACCGCAGCGGGTGCTCGATCTCCTGCTCCGGATCCCCGCTCGCGGGCTGACCAACGTGGCGTTCGGGCTCCAGGTCGCTGGCCGTCAGCTGGCCGGGGTGCCACCCCGGGACGGCCGGGTGCTGCTGCTGTCGGACTGCGTGCACAACGCAGGCCCGGACCCCCGGCAGACCGCCGTACGACTGCCACGGCTCGACGTCCTGCTCGACACCTCCGGGGAGGACGACGTGGAACTCGGCCGCGACCTCGCGCGCCTGGGCAGGGGCCGGCTGCGACTCGTCCGTGACCACCGGGACGTGGCGCCGGCGCTCACCTCGGTCTTCGGGAGATGACCCCTGGCCCTGTGTCCGGGGGCCACGAGCAGCACGTCGACAGGAAGTCGGACCGATGCGGGGATCTCCGGGCGTCGCCGTCGATGGGCCGGGTGTCGACGGGACGGGCAGGGGCGGGCGGGTGTCCGCCATCCGCCCGCCCCTGACAGCCGGGCTCAGCGGTAGACGAGCGTTCCGTCGTCGAGGTCGGCCTTGGGCAGGAGCTCCATCTCCTGCGCGTGCTCCAGCATGTGGGTCCACGGCTCCCGGTCGCCCTGCTTGAACAGGACGTGCTGTGAGCGCATGACGTAGCCGGCGTTGAAGTTGTCCGGATCGGACCACGGCCGAATCTGCATGTCGGCGTCCTCCGGGCGGAGGGTCGGGACGACCATGGTGGCGCCCTTCGCCTCCATGGCCTCGAACAGCCGGCAGACCAGGTCGCTGACGAGGTCTGCGCGCAGCGTCCAGCTGTGCCGGAAGTAGCCGAAGACGTAGGCCATGTTGGGCACGCCGCTGATCATGATGCCGCGCCAGGTGACGCGCTCGGTGAAGTCGACCGGCTCGCCGTCCACGGTGAACGCGACGTCGCCGAAGGCCGACAGGTTGAACCCGGTGGCGGTGACGACGACGTCGGCCTCGATCTCCTCACCGGAGCCCACCCGGATCCCGGTCTCGGTGAACGTCTCGATGGTGTCGGTGACGATCGAGGCCTTCCCCTCGCGGAGTGCCGCGAACAGGTCGCCCTCCGGGACGATGGCGATGCGCTGCTGCCACGGGCGATAGCGGGGGGTGAAGTGCTTCTCGACGTCGAAGCCCTCCGGCAGCAGCGGCTTCAGGGACTCCATGAGGAAGGTGTGCAGCTCGTCGGGCGCCTCGTGCGCCAGTCGCGCCAGCTCGTTGAACTGGGCGGCGTAGGCACGGCGGAGGATCTCGTGCGTCCAGTCCTCGGGGATGTCCAGCTGGCGCAGCGTCACGGCGAGCTCGTGCGTCAGGGGCGGGGCGAGGAAGTAGGAGGGGGAGCGCTGCAGCATCGTCACGTGCGCCGCCTCCTGCGCGATCGCGGGGATCAGGGTGGCGGCGGTGGACCCGGAGCCGATGACGACGACGCGCTTGCCGGCGAGGTCGAGGTCCTGAGGCCACTGCTGGGGGTGCACGACCAGACCCTGGAAGCGGTCCATGCCCTCCCACCGCGGCTGGTACGGCTTGGCGTGGTTGTAGTAGCCCTGGCACATCCACAGGAAGTCGGTGGTGTACTGCAGCTGCTCGCCGGTGTCGCCGCGGGTGACCTCCACGGTCCAGCGGCGGTCCTCGGTGGACCAGCTGGCCGCGGTGGCCCGGTGGTGGTAGCGGATGTGCTGGCCGAGGTCGTCTTCGTCGATGACCTCGTCGAGGTAGTTCAGGATCTCCTCCCCGGCCGCGATCGACGGGCCGCGCCAGGGCTTGAACCGGTAGCCGTAGGTGAACAGGTCGCTGTCGGAGCGCACACC
>DASQNB010000397.1:0-3900 GCA_035645175.1 Geodermatophilus sp. | reverse complement strand
CAACGCACCCGCTGGCTGGGCGAGACCTCGCAGATCCCCGACCCGCGCACGACGGTGCGCGACCTGCGCTCGCTGGGCGCGGTCACCGAGGCGGCGCGCTACGAGCTGGCCCGGCTGGACCGGGCGGTCGCCGACACCTGGACCGGCTTCGCGGTGGCCGCCGGGGTGATGGTGCTGCTGGGCATCGTCGCCGGGCTGCTGCTCGCCGTCCTCTTCCACGCCGTCTTCTGAGCCCACACCGTCTTCTGAACAGCCGTCTACTGACCCCGACCCCGAGGAGGAACACCGTGTCCGGGATGTACGAGCGCGCGCTGGCCCAGCAGCGGCTCGACGCGCGCCGCCAGCGGTTCCGGGAGCGCCAGCGGGTCCTGCTGGCACTCCTGTGCGCGAGCACCGTCGTCTTCTTCGCGCTGTTCGTCCGCTGACGATGCGCCGCCGTGTCTGCCCCCGCTGCCTGGAGCCCCTGACCGCGCCCGTGTGGCGCGACGCCACCGGCGCGCCCACCCGCCCGCCGGTCGAGCGCCGCACCCGCTGGCAGCGGCTGATCGACCCGCTGCGCACCGACCCGCTGCCGGCGCCCACCGCCCGGGACGCCGCCGGCGCGGCCGCGGCCAACGTGGTGCCGACCTGCCCGCGCGGGCACCGGCTGCCGCCGGAGTACCTGGAGCGGCCGACGATCGTGGTCGGCCTGGTCGGGCTGACCGGGGCGTCGAAGAGCACCTACCTGACGGTGCTCATCGACCTGCTGCACGAGGGCGCGCTGGCGCCGCTCGGCATCTCGGTGGAGATGGACGAGGAGAGCGCGGCCCGCTTCGACGACCACCGGTACCGGCTCCTGGTGCAGCGCCAGCAGCTGCCCCTGACCCTGCCGCTGCTGGGCGAGGGCAGCTCGCCGGAGCCGTTCATGCTGGTGCTGCGCGGCAGCGGACGCACCGGCGCCGAGCGCGCGGTCAACCTGGTGTTCTTCGACGCCTCGGGCGAGCAGCTGTACCGCAGCGAGGACATGGGCCAGTACGGGAGGTTCCTCTACGCCGCGACGTCCCTGCTGGTCGTGCTCTCCCCCGGCGTCTTCCCGCGGCTGCGCTCGGTGGCCGACCCCGGCGAGGACTCGATGGGCCTGGCCCGGCACACCCAGATGGTGGTCAACCTGGCCAACGTCCTGCGGTACGCCCGCAACCTGCCGCCCGACGCGCACCTGGACGACGTCGCCACCGCCGTCGTCCTCAGCAAGGCCGACAAGCTGCGCGGCGTGCCGGACTTCCCGGCCGAGACGCTGCGCGACCCCGACCTGCGCGCGGTGCCGCTGTCGCACTGGTTCGCCGACGTGCGGGCCACCAGCTCCCGGCTGGTCGACTTCCTCGAGGTCAGCGGCGGGTCCAACCTGCTGACGGCGGTGCTGCACCGGCTGCCCCGGCCGACCGTGCACGCGGTCTCGGCCACCGGCGCCGACGCCCGGGACGGCGGCTACCCGCAGATCGCCCCGGTCGGGGTGCTCGACCCGCTGCTGGTGCTGCTGGCCCGCTCCGGTCTGCTGTCCGAGGAGGGCCTGGACTCGGGGGACGGGGACCCGGAGGGGTACGGCGCGGGCCTGCGCGGCCAGTGGTCGCGGTGAGCGGCCGGGCCTGCCCGCAGGCGCTCTACACCTCGGCCAGCCGCACGCTGGAGGGGCCCGGTTTCGGGGTCTACGCGCACTCGGCGGACTGGCCGGCCGAGGTCGGCCGGACCCGCAAGGCGCTCGGTGCACTGGTCGGCTTCCGCCCCACGGACGGCGAGGCCTACGGCGTGCTCTCCCGCGGCACGGGCCGGGTGCTCTACCGCGCGGTCGCCGCCCGCGCCGACGGCTTCGGCCGGCCCGGCAACTACCTGGTGCACCTGCTGTGGGACGGCAGCGGCCGGCTGGGGCCCCGCGAGCTGCTGGCGCTGCGGCGGGCCGGGCGGTTCCTCGACGCGCTGCCCGGGGACTCCTCCCCCACCGCCGACCTGCCGCCGCTGCGGGTGGCCGCCGCCGGCCGGGACGCGCCCGCGCTGACCCCCGACGAGGTGGACGCCCTCACCCCGCCACTCGCCGGCCTGCTCGCCACCCTCGCCGCGGGCTCGGGCGACTGCGCGCTGCCAGCGCGGACGGCGTCGGGGCGGGAGGTGGCCGAGGTGCTGTTCGTCGTCCTGCCGCGCGCGCTCACGGCCGGGATCTCGCTGCACGCGGGCACCCGCGAGGACGACGGGGACACCGCACCGGTCGCCGTCCGGCTCACCGACGCCCCCGCGGCGGTCGCGGCGGGGCCGCACGACACCGAGCGGGCCCACACCCTGCTCGAGGCGGCCAGCAAGGCCGAGCTCGCGCCCGACGACCTGGCCGACCTGCGCCGGCTCGACGCCTGGCTGTTCGCCGACACCTGGGCCGAGCAGGACGCCGACCGCCTCTCGCCCGACCAGGTGGCCAGCGTGCTGGAGTCGTCGGCCGCACCGGGCTGGCTGGCCCGCGGGGCCAACGCGGCCGCCGCCCTGGACGTCGCCGCGGGCAGCCCGACGGTCGAGGCGGCGCTGCGGGCGGCGGTCGACCGGTGGCCGGCGGTCGCCGAGCTGGTCCGCGGCCGGGTGCTGGCCGCGCTGCTGGACGAGGTGTTCGACGGCGCCGAGGGCCCGGCCGAGCTCGCCGTCGAGGTCGCCGGGATCGGCCAGGGCGACCTGTGCGCGGCGCTGGCCGGCGAGGTGCGCCACGGACGCCGCGTGGCCCGGCTCGACCGCACGGCGGCCCTGCTGGTCGAGCGGGCGCTGGACCTCGGCGTCGACCTGCCGCTGCTGGGCCTCACCGACCAGACCTGGGAGCTGGCGCTGCTGGCCACCCGCCGGCCGGTGGTCGGGGACGCGCTGGTCGCCCAGTGGCGGTCCGCTCCGGGCTGGACGGCGGAGCACGGCGCGCTGCTCGGGCACCTGCTGGTCGCCGACCCCGGCTGGCTCGGGCGGCTGGACGAGGTGGTGCCGGCGTCCGCGCTGCCCCCGGCGCTGCGGTGGGCGGCGCTGCGCCTGGACGTGGCCGGGGTCGAGGCACTGGCCGCCGCGGTGGCGTCGGGTCCCGGCGCCGGACAGGGCTGGGCCCTGCGCGAGGTGGTGTTCGGCTCGGAGCTGCCGGCCGACGAGGTGGACCAGGTGCTCGCCCGGCGGCTGGAGCTGCTGCTGGTCGACGACGGCTGGCCCCGGGAGCTGGCCGAGTCCTTCGCCCGCGGCCGCGGTGGCGACGCCCTGTTCCGCCGCCGCCGTCGCCGCGACGGCTGAGCGGACCACGGTCGTCGGTGTCGGCCGGGTCGAGCGCGGCGGGCGGTGTGCACCAGCTGCCGGGCCCCGGAGCTGTCGAGGGAGGTCGTGCCGTTCAGGTCCACGACCAGGGACTGCGGCTGCTGGGACAGCAGTGACTCCGCGGCCGCCGCGAGGCGCGGGGCGGTCGCGATGTCCAGCTCTCCGCGTACTGTCAGCGCCGGCCGCCCGAGGACCGTGGTGGGCTCGACCTCGAACTGCACGGCTCGGTCCTGTCGTCGACGGATGCCGAACCCGAGCAGCCTGGATGCCTGCGAGCGGAGGGGGACCCGGCGTGGACATCGCCTTCACCGTCCACCTCCCGGTGGACACCGGCAGCGTCCCCTTCGTCCGCGGACTGTGCCGTCAGGCGCTGGTGCACCTGCAGATCGGGCGGGTGGTGATCGACGAGTTCGCGCTGGCGCTCACGAAGGCCTGCGCGAACGTCGTCCAGCACGTCGTCCAGCACGCCGTGCACGAGGTCGAGGTGGCCATCGACGACCGGCTGGACTTCCGGCACGAGTCCGACGGGCGGCACCGGGTCACGCTGGAGAAGCGCCTGACGCAGACCCCGCCGCTGCGTCTGGTCGGCCCCGCCTGAGCATGCCG
>DASQNB010000396.1:0-1722 GCA_035645175.1 Geodermatophilus sp. | reverse complement strand
GGCGCGGTGGGGTCCTCGTCCTCCTGACCGGTCATCGGGGTGGCGATCTCGCCGGGCGCGACGGCGTTGACGGTGATGCCGTGCTCGGCCAGCTCGATCGCGGCGACGCGGGTGAGCAGACCCAGGCCGCCCTTGGCCGCGCAGTAAGCCGCGGCGCCCACCCGTGGCTGGTGCTCGTGGACGCTGGTGACGTTCACGATCCGCCCGCCGCGACCGGCGGCGACCATCCGGCGGGCCGCCTTCTGGAGGCAGAGGAACGCCGCGTCGAGGTCGGTGGCCAGCACCTCGCGCCAGGTCGCGTAGTCGGTGTCGAGGACCGACGTCGCGTGGCCGGTGCCCGCGTCGTTGACCAGGACGTCCACCCCGCCGAGGGCCTCGGCGAGCTCGTCGACCACGTCGGCGGCCTGCGGGAGCGCGGTGAGGTCGACGTGCCGGACCTCGGCGCGGCGGCCGAGTGCCCGCACCTCCTCGGCCGTGGCCTCGGCGGCCTCCTGCTCGCGGTACCAGGTGATGCCGACGTCGCAGCCGGCCCGGGCCAGCGCCACGGCAGTGGCCCGGCCGATGCCCGACTCGGAGCCGGTGACGATGGCGACGCGGGGTGCGGGACCGGTCATGCGCCGACGCTAGGTCGAGGGTGCCGGCCCCGCAGCCCGGCCCTCCCCGGGCACTGGGGCGATGCCCCCTCCAGGGCTTCCTGAGCTCGGCTCCCCTGGGTCCCCGGGCGTGCGCGGGGACCCAGGAGTGGTCCCGTCCCGGGCCCCGCCCTGAGCCAGCGAAGGGTGGGGAGGACGGCGGCCTCCCTGCAGGGTCCCGCCGCGAGCGTGCGAGTGGCGGGGGGGCAGGGAGGTCCTTTCTCAGGCGGCGGCGAGGCGCTGGTCGAGCAGGGCGTCGACGGCGGCGACCGCGTCGGCGACCCGCTGCGCGTTCTCCGCGGACGGGCACCGCTCCTCCGCACGCCGGGCGACCCCGACGGCGACGGCGGCGACGGAGATCGCCAGGTCGATGGTCTCGCTGTCGGGTGCCTGGGTGCTCGGCGTCCCGGTGGGCGACGTCTCGGTGGTGCGCACGGTGTCGGTCACGGCGACCTCCCCTCTCGGTGGGACGACGCCGACGCTAGGCGGGGGGTGTGACAGTCCGGGGTCGCCCGCGTTTCCACACGCGCGACACCCCGGACCGTCGGCACCCGGCCCTAGCGTGGTCAGCACCCGGACACCTGTCGGAAGGCGGACTGCGATGGACACCACCACCCTCACCGGCGAGCGAGCCGACCTGCTGGAGGCGCTGGCCGCGCAGCGGTACTTCCTCCGGTTCACCGTCGAGGGCCTCACCGACGAGCAGGCCCGGCTGCGGCCGACGGCCAGCGAGCTGACCCTCGGCGGTCTGGTCAAGCACGTGGCGCACCAGGAGGCCGGCTGGGTCCGGTTCGTGCTCGAGGGGCCCGACTCGATGCCGGGGCCGGACGACCCCGAGCAGGTGGAGCGGTGGGCCGAGGAGTTCCGGATGGGCCCCGACGAGACGCTCGAGGGCCTGCTCGCCCACTACGAGGAGGTGGCGCGGCACACCGACGAGCTGGTGCGCACCCTCCCCGACCTCGACGCGTCGCACCCGCTGCCGGAGGCGCCCTGGTTCCAGCCGGGTGCGCGCCGCTCGGCCCGCCGGGTGTTCGTGCACATCGTCGCCGAGACCGCCCAGCACGCGGGCCACGCCGACATCCTGCGGGAG
>DASQNB010000395.1:0-4764 GCA_035645175.1 Geodermatophilus sp. | reverse complement strand
CCGGTGTAGGGGGCGATGTACTTGAAGCCCGCGGCCTCCGAGGCGGGGGCGGCGACGATCGTCGTGTACTCCATCGCGCCGGCCTCCTCGAGGGAGGCGCGGATGGCGGCGATCGTCGAGCCCTTCTGGCCGACGGCGACGTAGATGCAGCGCACCTGCTGGCTCGGGTCACCGGTGGCCCAGGCCTGCTTCTGGTTGATGATCGTGTCGGTGACGATCGCGGTCTTGCCGGTCTGCCGGTCACCGATGACCAGCTGGCGCTGACCCCGGCCGATCGGCGTCATGGCGTCGATCGCCTTGATGCCGGTCTGCAGCGGCTCGTGCACCGACTGCCGCTGGACCACGGTCGGGGCCTGCAGCTCCAGGGCACGGCGGCCCGTGGTGGTGATCGGGCCGGCACCGTCGATCGGGTTGCCCAGCGGGTCGACCACGCGGCCGAGGTAGCCGTCGCCGACCGGCGCGGAGAGGACCTCGCCGGTCCGGCGGACCTGCTGGCCCTCCTCGATCCCGGCGTAGTCGCCGAGGACGACGACACCGACCTCGCGGACGTCCAGGTTCAGCGCCAGGCCGCGGACGCCGCTCTCGAACTCGAGCAGCTCGTTGGTCATGACCGAGGGCAGGCCCTCGACCCGGGCGATGCCGTCACCGGCCTCGGTGACGACCCCGACCTCTTCGCGCGAGACGTCGGGCGAGTACTCGGTGACGTAGTTCTGGATGGCACTGCGGATCTCGTCGGCGGAGATCGTCAGCTCGGCCATGGCGTGGTGTCCTCTTCCCTGCTGGGTGGTGTCTGTGTGGGAGGCGGTGGGGCTGGTCGCGGGTCAGCCGACGAGCCGTCGGCCGGCGGCCTCGAGGCGGTGCGCGATGCTGCCGTCGATGACCTCGTCACCGACGCGGATGACCAGGCCGCCGAGCACGCTCGGGTCGACGGTCACCTGCAACCCGATCGGCCGGTTGTAGAGGCGGCTCAGCAGGCCGGACAGCCGGCGCTCCTGCTCCGGGGTCAGCTCCACGGCGGTGGTCACCCGCGCCACCGACTGGCCGCGGCGGCTCGAGGCCGCCTCGGACAGCCGCTCGACGACGTTCTCCGCGTTGCCGACGGTCCGGCCGGTGAGGTGGCTGCGCAGCAGCAACGCGGTGATCGGGCTGACCCGGCCGGCGAGCAGCTGTTCGAGCAGCGCGGCCTTGCCGGCGGCCGGAGCGGCGCGGTCGCTGAGGATCCGCGACAGTTCCGCATCTCCACCGACGATGCGCCCGAACCGGAACAGTTCGTCCTCGACGCCGTCCAGCTCACCGCGGGCGTCCGCGGCGTCCAGCGCGGCGTCCGTCGCCAGGGTCTCGGTCGCCTCGACCAGGTCCAGCGGCCGCGACCAACGCTGCCGGGCGGCGGCCTCGACCAGGTCCAGCGTGGTGTCCGAGACGCGGCCGGACAGCAGCTGCCGGACGACGCCGGCCCGGTCGGCCGGAGGGGCCGACGGGTCCGACAGCGCCCGGCGCAGCGAGACCTGGCCGTCGAGCAGCCGGGCGACGGAGAAGAGCTCCTCGGCCAGGGCGAGCAGCTCCTCGCTGCTCGCCGCCCGATCGTGCCCGGTCAGGCGCTCGCGCGCCTTCTCGAGCAGCCCGGAGGACGGCCGGGTGAGCTCGTCCAGGCGCTCCCGTACCGCGGCGAGCGCCCCACGGCTGGAGGCGTCCATCAGCGGTCGCCCTGTGACGTGTACACCGAGCTGCCGGTGTCGCCCTCCGACGTGTACACCGAGCTGCCGGTGGCGCCGCCGCGGCTCGCCGAGCTCCCGGTGGCACCGCCCCGGCCGTCCGCCGGGGCGCCGGTGGCCATCCCGTCGAGCTGGTCGAGGAACCGGTCGACGGTGCCGGTGCGGCGGGCCTGGTCCTCGAGGGACTCGCCCACCACGCGGCCGGCCAGGTCGACGGCGAGCCGGCCGATCTGGCCGCGCAGCTCGTTGACGACCTGCTGGCGGTTGGCGGCCAGCTGCTCCTCGCCCCGGGCGACGATCCGCGCGGACTCCTGCTGGGCCTGGGTCCGCAGCTCCTCGAGGATCTGCTGCCCCTCGGCGCGGGCCTGGTCGCGGATCTGCGCGGCCTCGGTGCGGGCCTCGGCCAGCTGGGCGCGGTACTGCTCCAGCGCCGCCTGGGCCTCGGCCTGCATCGACTCGGCCCGCTCGATCCCGCCCTCGATCGCCTCGCGGCGGGCCCGGAAGACCTGCTCGAAGCGCGGCCAGACGAACCTGGCCAGGACGAAGAAGGCGATCGCGAAGGTGATCGTCCCGACGATGATCTCGCCGACCGGCGGGAGGAGTGGGTTCGCCGACTCCGCAGCCAGGGTGTTCATGCTCTCCACGTCCCTACGTCAGAGTGACCTGCTCGGGGCACCGATCAGCCGGCGTTGCCGGGCCCGAAGATGAAGGGGACGACCAGGCCGATGAGCGCCAGCGCCTCGGAGAGGGCGGCACCGAGGAAGGCGTAGGTCCGGGTCAGGCCGGCCGACTCGGGCTGCCGGGCGGTCGCCTGGATGTAGGCGGCCCAGACGATGCCGACGCCGATGCCCGGGCCGATGGCGGCGAGGCCGTAGCCGACCGAGCCGATGCTGCCGACGAGCTCTGCCATGACGTCCATGCGGGGGTGTTCCTCCTGTGTCGGTCGCCCGGGGTGCTCCCGGGCGGCTGGCTGGGGGTGGTGCGGGGTGGAGCGGTCAGTGGGCCGGCTCGACGGCGCCGTTGAGGTAGGTCGCCGTGAGCACGGTGAAGACGTACGCCTGCAGGACGATCACGAGCAGCTCGAAGAACGTCATGATCAGCGCCATCAGGAACGAGGCCACGCCGAAGACGGGGAAGATGCCTCCCGCGGTCAGCAGGTAGACCCCACCCAGCGAGAAGACCACCAGCAGCATGTGGCCGGCGAACATGTTGGCGAAGAGTCGGACGGCCAGGGTGAACGGCCGGATCACGAAGACCTGCAGCAGCTCGATCGGCGTCACGAGGATCAACGCCCCGATCGGCACGCCGGGCGGGATCGCGGCGTCCTTGAAGTAGCGGCCGGCACCCTGCTCGCGGATGCCGATGTAGTTGTAGAGCACCCAGACGATCACTGCCAGGACGAGCGGGAACGCGAACTTCGACATCGGCGAGATCTGCGCGAACGGGACGATGCTCATGAAGTTGTTCGCGAGGATGAAGAAGAACAGCGAGGCCAGGAAGGGCGCGAAGGGCAGTCCCTTGGGGCCGATCACGTCGCGGGCCATGCCGTCGCGGATGAGCGAGTAGCCGCTCTCGCCGATGTACTGCAGCTTGTCCGGCACGACCGTCGCCTTGCGGGCGGCGAGGACGAGCAGGGCGAGGATCGCCGCGGTCGCGATCCACATGATGATCGTGATCCGGGTGATCTCGAAGTCGATGCCCAGGACCGAGAACTCGAAGATGGGCGTCGGGTAGAACTCCGCGATGCTCGGAGCCTGGAATCCGCCCTCCTCGCCACCCTCGGCGGCGAGCACGTCGGCGAGCGCGTGGGCGCTGGAGGTCACCGTTGTCCCTTCTGCGTCCTGGTCGGGCTGCGGCGCCGACCCCGGGTGGAGCCGGTGCGCCCGGGCCCCTCGGTCGGGGGCAGGGCGCCGTACTTGACGACCACCAGGTAGATGGCCACCGTCAGGCCGAGGAGCACGCCGATGAGGGCGACGAAGCGGGTGCCCCACCAGCGGTCGAGCGCCAGCCCGACCCCGCCCCACACGACGATCCCCGAGAGCATGGTCCCGGTGATCCCCCACCCGATGTCCGCCCCACTGGGCTGACGGTCGGGAGGCGATGCAGGTCGGGGTCGAGAACCCCCGCGTGCGGAGCTGTCCTCGGCCATCGGCCCGGACACTATCAGCCGCGTGTCGCGGGGCCTCCCGGCGGGAAGGGGGTTTCCCCGGTCGAGGGCGGGGCGGGTGGGGGCACGTAGTAGAGCCGGCGGGTCCAGACCCATCGCTGCTGGACCACGCTCCACACCAGGGCCCCGGCGACCACCGTCCACGCCAGCGTGCGCCGGTCCACCCAGCCGTCGGCCGGCAGCGACTGGAGCACCGCGGCCAGCACGAGGATCTTCACGAAGAACGAGCCGAGCGCGGCCGGCAGCGTGAAGGCGTCACCGTGCCGCCCCGCCCAGGCGATGACCAGACCGGAGAGGGCGAAGAAGAACGTCACGACGGCGGCGCCGAGCAGCACTGCCACGGCCGCGTCCCACCCGGCGAGCAGCCCGGCGACGGGTGCGGCCACGGCGGTGAGGCCCGCGGTCACCGCCGTCCCCACGCGGAGGAAGGACAGGTCCCACGGGACCTGCTGCTCGGTCCCGGTGACGGTCATCGGACTCCCTGGGGGGACGGTTTGCCGGCCGGGTCGCTGGGCCGGCCGTTGACGGCGGGGGTGGCGGCGCGGACGGCGCGCGCGGTGGGGTGGTCGGCCCGGCTGCGCTGCCGCTGGGCGGCCAGCTCCGCTGCCCGCGCCTCGCGGGCCGCCCGCCGGGTCCGCGGGCTGAGGACGACGACGACGCCGAGGACGAGCAGCACCGCGATGGAGGCGAGCAGCTCCACCCGCCCGCCGGTGATCGACAGCGCAACCGCCCCGAAGGACAGCAGGGCCGCCCAGAAGTACATGACGAGCACCGCGCGCCGGTGCGAGTGGCCGATCGCCAGCAGCCGGTGGTGCAGGTGCATCTTGTCCGGCGAGAACGGCGAGCGGCCGCGCAGGCTGCGGCGGACGACGGCCATCACCAGGT
>DASQNB010000394.1:0-11023 GCA_035645175.1 Geodermatophilus sp. | reverse complement strand
CATGCCCTTGGTGAAGCAGACCTGGCCGAAGGTGGCCGCCTGCTGGTCGCCGAGGGAGCCGGCGATCGGCACCCCGGCGAGGAAGCCGGCCTTGCGGCCGCGGCCGTACTCCTCGGAGTTGGACCGGATCTCCGGGAGCATCGACATCGGGATGCCCATCTCCCCCGCGATGTCGGCGTCCCAGGCCAGCGTCCGGTAGTCCATCAGCATCGTGCGCGAGGCGTTGGAGACGTCGGTGAGGTGCAGTCCGCCGTCGGCCCCGCCGGTCATGTTCCAGATCAGCCAGGAGTCGATGGTGCCCATGAGCAGCTCACCGCGCTCGGCCCGCTCGCGGGCTCCGTCGACGTTGTCGAGGATCCAGCGGACCTTGGGCCCGGAGAAGTAGGTGGCCAGCGGCAGGCCGACCTTGTCCTTGTACCGGTCGGCGCCGCCGCCCAGAGCGCCGAGCTGCTCGACGATCGCCGTGGTGCGGGTGTCCTGCCAGACGATCGCGTTGTAGACCGGCTGGCCGGTGGTCCGGTCCCAGACGACGGCGGTCTCGCGCTGGTTGGTGATGCCGACGGCGACCACGTCGGAGTGCCCGACGTTGCCCCGGGCGAGCGCCTGGCCCACCACCTCGCGGGTGTTGGTCCAGATCTCGGTGGCGTCGTGCTCCACCCACCCGGCGCGCGGGAAGATCTGCTGGTGCTCCTTCTGCCCGACCGAGACCACGGCGCCGTCCTGGTCGAAGATCATGCAGCGGGTGCTCGTGGTCCCCTGGTCGATGGCTGCCACGTACTGGCTCACGGGAGTTCCTCTCGCTGGGTGCGGGGTGGGTCGGGTCAGAGGGGGACGCGGGAGAGCAGGCCGCCCAGGGTGGCTCCGAGCAGCGGACCGACGATCGGCACCCAGGCGTAGCCCCAGTTGCTGTCCCCCTTGCCGCGGATGGGCAGCACGGCGTGGGCGATCCGCGGACCCAGGTCGCGGGCGGGGTTGATGGCGTAGCCGGTCGGTCCGCCGAGGGAGGCGCCGATGCCGACGACGAGCAGCGCGACGGCCAGCGGACCGAGCTCGCTGGGCGTGTCCCCGAAGCGCAGGATGATGTAGAGCAGCACGAAGGTGCCGATGGCCTCGGTGATGACGTTGTTGACGGGGTTGGCGATGGCCGGGCCGGTGGAGAAGGTGCCGAGCACCGGCTCGGTCGCCTCGTCGTAGTGCGACCGGTAGGCCAGCCACGCGACGACGGCCCCGAGGAAGGCGCCCACCAGCTGGGCCACCACGTAGACCAGTGACGACGTCAGGGTGATCGGCACACCGGGCGCGTACTCCGGGGCGCCGCTCACCCAGAGCCCGAGGGTGACCGCCGGGTTGATGTGCGCTCCGGAGCTCGCGGCGGCGAAGACGCCGGCGAAGACGCCGATCCCCCAGCCGAAGTTGATGAGCAGCCAGCCCGTCCCGTTGCCCAGGGTCTTGGGCAGGACGACGTTGGCCACCACCCCGACGCCCAGGAGTAACAGGACGCCGGTCCCGACGACCTCGCTGCCGAACACTGTCCACAGACTCATGCGGTGCTCCTCATCGCCGGTGATGCGGGGTGCCGGGGATCGGCGCCCGGGACCGCGGAACGGCCGGACGACGACTGGCGCGGTGACGGTATTCACACAGGTGGAGGACGGACAACGGGTGCTGTACGACGATGTCGGACAGCACCCTGCCGGTCACGGCCGTTCGCCCCAGGCGATGCTCAGCTGGACCGCGCGTTCCCAGTGCGGGTAGGCGGCGTCCAGGGCGGCGACCCGCCCCGCGTCGGGGGACCACTGCGCCGAGCGGTGCCAGTTGCGCCGCAGCGCCTCGGTGTCCGACCACACCCCGACGGCGAGCCCCGCCGCGTAGGCCGCGCCGAGGGAGACCGTCTCCCCCACCATCGGGCGCACCACCGGGCTGCCGAGGACGTCGGCCAGGAACTGCATCAGCAGGTTGTTGGTGGTCATCCCGCCGTCCACCCGCAGCGCCTCCATCGGCAGCCCGGAGTCGGCGTCCATGGCGCGGACGACGTCCCGCGTCTGCCACCCGGTCGCCTCGAGCACCGCGCGCGCCAGGTGGCCCTTGGTCACGTAGGAGGTCAGGCCGGCGACCAGCCCGCGGGCCCGCCCCTCCCAGTGCGGCGCGAGCAGCCCGGAGAACGCGGGGACGATGTAGCACCCGCCGTTGTCCGACACCGTGCGGGCGAGGGTCTCCACCTCGGCGGCGGAGCCGATCAGCCCCAGGCTGTCCCGCAGCCACTGCACGAGGGCGCCGGTGACGGCGATCGAGCCCTCCAGCGCGTAGTGCACCGGCTCCCCCGCCAGCTGGTAGGCCACCGTGCTGATCAGCCCGTGCGCGGAGGGGACGAGGTCGGTGCCGGTGTTCTGCAGCAGGAAGCTGCCGGTGCCGTAGGTGCACTTGGCCTCGCCGGGGGCGAAGCAGGTCTGCCCGAACAGGGCGGCCTGCTGGTCACCGAGCGCACCGGCGATGGGCAGCGGCACCGGCAGGGCACGCGCGGTGCCGAGCACGCCGACCGAGGGCCGGATCTCCGGCAGCATCGCCGCGGGGACGCCGAAGAAGTCGAGCAGGTCGGGGTCCCAGCGACAGGTGCGCACGTCCATGAGCAGGGTGCGGCTGGCGTTGGTGACGTCGGTGACGTGCACCCCGCCGTCTGTGCCGCCGGTGAGGTTCCAGACCAGCCAGCTCTCCATCGTGCCGAACAGCAGCTCGCCGCGTTCGGCCCGCGCCCGCGCACCCGGGACGGCGTCGAGCACCCAGCGCAGCCGCGGCCCGGCGAAGTACCCGGCGAGCTCCAGCCCGGTGCGCTCGCGCACCAGGACGGCGTCCGGCCGCGCGGCCAGCTGCTCCACCAGCGGGCCGGTGCGGGTGTCCTGCCAGACCAGCGCGTTGACCAGCGGCCGGCCGGTGGCGCGGTCCCACACCACCGTCGTCTCCCGCTGGTTGGCGATGCCCAGCGCCACCACCTGCCCCGGCGCGGCAGCGACGTCGCGCAGCGCCTGCGCGGCGGTGAGCTGGGTGTTCGCCCAGATCTCCTCCGGGTCGTGCTCGACCCAGCCGGGCCGGGGGAAGTGCTGGCGGTGCTCGCGCTGGCGGACGGCGACCAGCCGCCCGGCGCGGTCGAAGACGATCGAGCGGGTCGAGGTGGTCCCCTGGTCCACCGCCAGCACGTACCGCTCCGTCACGGACCCTCCTCGCTGGGGCTCGTCGGGTCCGTGCCCAGCGGTGCTGCATCTTCGCGTGACCTCGCGAGCTCGGTCACGAGGCCAGCTCCCGGGAGACGGCCGCCGCGGCCTCGACCACCATCGCCTGCAGCGCCCGCCGCGCGGTGTCCGTGAACAGCTGGTCGACCGGTCCGCTGACGCCCAGCGCCCCGACCACCAGCCCGCCGGGGCCGTGCACCGGCGCGGCGATCCCGCCCGTGCCCAGCCGGTACTCGCCGCGCTGCTCGGCCCAGCCCCGCGTCCGGACCGTCTGCAGCTCGGCCAGCAGCGCGGCCGGGTCGACGACGGTGCGCGGGGTCAGCGCCTCGATCGGGGCGTCGGTCAGCGACCGGGCCATCGCCGGCCGCGCGGCCAGCAGCACCTTCCCCACCGCCGTGGCGTGGGCGGGCAGCAGCGACCCGACCTCCAGCTCCTGCGGCGAGTCGTCGGGCCGGAACACGTGGTGGACGACGACCACCTGCAGCCCCGCCGGCGTCCCGAGCCGGACGGCGCACCCGCTGCGGCCGGCCAGCGAGTCTGCCCAGTTCGACGCCCGGGAGCGCAGCTCGTTGGCGTCGAGGTAGTGCGACCCGAGCCCGAGCAGGCCGGCGCCGAGGGTGTAGCGGCCGGTGCGCGGGTCCTGCTCGACGAAGCCGACCGACAGCAGCGTGCGCAGCAGCCCGTGCGTGGTCGTCTTGGGGAGGCCGACCGCGGCCGCCAGCTCGGTGACGCCCATCTGGCCACCGGACTCGACGATCGCGTGCAACAGGGTGGCCGCGCGCTCGATCGACTGCACAGTGCCCGGCACGGCGGGTCACCCTAGGGCCTCGACGTCCGACATTGTCGAACGGAGGACGTCGACCGGCCCAGATGGCGCGCCTACCGTTGACGGCGAGCAGTCCTCGCCCAAGGAGTCGGCATGCCCGTAGTCCCCGCACTCGGCCCCGAGCAGCGCGCCCGATCCTGGGCCGAACTGGCCCAGCAGCCGTTCGAGGTCCTCGTCGTCGGAGGCGGGGTGACCGGTGGCGGCGTCGCGCTCGACGCCGCCACCCGCGGCCTGCGGACCGCGCTGGTCGAGGCCCGCGACTTCGCCAGCGGCACGTCCTCACGGTCCTCCAAGCTCTTCCACGGCGGGCTCCGGTACCTGGAGTCCTTCGACTTCGGCCTGGTCCGCGAGGCCCTCCACGAGCGCGACCTGAGCGTCACCCGACTCGCCCCGCACCTGGTCAAGCCGGTGCCCTTCCTCTACCCGCTGACCAAGCACTGGGAGCGGCCCTACGTGACCGCGGGGCTCACCCTCTACGACGGGCTGGCCCGCATCGGCGCGCTGTCGACCCCGCTGCCCCCGCAGCGGCACCTGACCCGCACCGGCGCCCGCAAGCTGTTCCCCGCGCTCAAGCCCGACGCGCTCGTCGGCGCCGTCCGCTACTACGACGCGCAGGCCGACGACGCCCGGCACACCCTCAGCCTCGCCCGCACCGCCGCGGCCTACGGCGCCACCGTGCTCAACTCCGCCGAGGTGGTGGCGTTCCACCACGCCGGCGGCCGGGTCACCGGGGTACGGGTCCGCGACGTCGAGTCCGGCGCCGAGGTCGACGTGCAGGCCGAGGTCGTCGTCAACGCCACGGGCGTGTGGACCGACGACATCCAGACCCTGGTCGGCGGGCGCGGCCGGTTCCACGTGCGGGCCAGCAAGGGCGTGCACATCGTCGTCCCGCGCGACCGGATCAACGGCGAGACCGGGCTGATCCTGCGCACGGAGAAGTCGGTGCTGTTCGTCATCCCGTGGGGCAGCCACTGGATCGTCGGGACGACCGACACCGACTGGGACCTCGACAAGGCCCACCCGGCGGCGTCGCGGGCCGACATCGACTACATCCTCGAGCACGTCAACCAGGTGCTTGCCGTCCCGCTGACCCACGACGACATCACCGGCGTCTACGCCGGGCTGCGCCCGCTGCTGGCCGGCGAGTCGGAGATCACCAGCCAGCTCTCCCGGGAGCACGCCGTCGCCCGGCCGATGCCCGGCGTGGTCGCGGTGGCCGGCGGCAAGTACACGACCTACCGGCCGATGGCCGCCGACGCGGTGGACGCCGTCGCCGAGGACGTCACCCGCTCGGTGCCGCCGAGCGTCACCGAGAACATCCCGCTGGTCGGCGCCGAGGGCTACCACGCGATGGTGAACCAGCTCCACGGGCTGAGCGAGCGCTGGGGCATCCCGCACTTCCGGGCCGAGCACCTGCTCAACCGCTACGGCTCGGAGACCCCCGAGGTGCTCGGGCTGGCGGCCGACGACCGCTCGCTGCTGGAGCCGGTGCCGGGCGCGGAGGAGTACCTCATGGTCGAGATGGTGTGGGGGGCCTCGCACGAGGGGGCGCTGCACCTCGACGACCTGCTGGCCCGGCGCACCCGCATCTCGATCGAGACGCCGCACCGCGGGATGGAGAGCGCCGAGCCGGTGGCCCGCGCGGTCGCCGGGGCCCTCGGCTGGGACGAGCAGCGGATCGCCAACGAGGTCGCCAGCTACGCCGCCCGGGTCGAGGCCGAGCGCCGCTCGCAGACCGAGCCCGGCGACCGGGAGGCCGACGCGGTGCGGGTCGCCGCCCCGGACACCCGCGCCGTCGCGGTGGGACGCGCGCTCGTCTGAGAAAGGACCCCCCTGCCCCCCGCCACTCGGTGAAGGACCCTCTCCCCGAGCCCTTCGCAAGCTCAGGGCACGCCAGGAGAGGGCCGGGGACCCTGCAGGGGGCCGCCGTCCTACCCACCCCTCGCAGGCTCGGGGCGGGGCCGGGATCGGACCGGGAGCACCGTCCGGCCACACCGGGCAGGATCGGGTCATGACGGTGCCTGCCCTGGACCTGACCACGCTCGTGCGGGACCTGGTCGGCCGGCGGACGGTGTCCGGTGACGCCGCCGCCCAGCGCGAGGTGCTCGGCGGGCTCACCGAGGTGCTGCGGGAGCGGGCCCCGCACCTGCAGGTGACCGAGGGCCGCGACACCGACCACCCGTGGACGCTGCTGCGTACGCCGGCCGACCCGGGTCGCCCGCAGCTGCTGCTGGCCTGCCACGTCGACACCGTCCCGGTGCCCGACCCGCGCGCCTGGGCGCGCGACCCCTTCGGTGCCGACCTCGACGGGGGCCGCGTGTGGGGCCGCGGCGGCAGCGACATGAAGGCCGGCGTGGTCGCTGCGGCGGCCGCGCTGGCCGCCGCCGACCCCGGGACGCCGGTCGCGCTGCTGCTGACCAGTGACGAGGAGACCGGCTCCCAGGGCGCCGCTGCCGCCGCCGCGGCCGTCGCCGAGCTGCCGGTCGGCGCGGTCGTCGTCCCCGAGGCGACCGGCAACCAGGTGGTCCTCGGCCACAAGGGCGCGCTGTGGCTCGCCGTGCGCACCGCGGGCCGGGCGGCCCACGGCAGCACGCCGGAGCGCGGGCACAACGCCGTCCTCGACCTGGTCTCCGTGCTCGGCCGGGCCGGCGACGCGCTGCCGCTGCGCACCGACCCGTTCCTCGGCACCGAGACGTGGAACCCCGGCGTCGTGGCCGGCGGCACCGTGCCCAACGTCGTCCCCGACCGGGCGGAGGCGGTGGTGGACATGCGCACCGTCGGCGACGGCGGCGACCTGCTCCGTTGGTGGCGCGGCCAGCCCGAGGTGGCCGAGGTCGAGGTGCGGGTGGACCTGCCACCGGTCGGCACCCCCGCCGACGACCCGTGGGTCGCCTCGCTCCCCGCGGCCGTCCGCCCCACGCCGGCGACCTACTTCACCGACGCGTCGGTGCTGGTCCGGGTGGTCGGCGGCGCGCCCATCGTGGTGTGGGGCCCGGGGACCCCCGCGGTCATGCACGCCGTCGACGAGTACGTGGAGGTCGCCGAGGTCGAGCAGGCCGCGGCCGCCTTCTCCGCGGTCCTCGCCCGCTGGGGCACCTGAAGAAGGACCCCCCTGCCCCCCGCCTGGCCCCGTCCAGGGCACCGCCCCGAGCTGGCGAGGGGTGGGGAGGACGGGGTCCTTCTACCTGCAGGGGGGCCAGAGCGGGGGTCACTCCCCCCGGCGCGCCGCCTTGTCGGCGTACATCGCGTCGTCGGCCTCCCGGACGAGCTGCTCGAGGGCCCGCTCGGGGTCCGCGCTGCCGGTGACGGTCCCGATCCCGATGCTCATGCCGAGAGGCACGTCCACGCCGTCGACCCGCAGTGGCTCGGTGACGGTGTGCCGCAGCCGCGCAGCCAATGCCTCGGCGTCGACGCGTGCGCTGTTCTCGCAGACGATGCTGAACTCGTCGCCGCCGACCCGGGCGGCGGTGTCGCTGGCCCGCAGCACCGAGGTCAGCCGCTCGGCGAAGGCCACCAGCACCGCGTCGCCGACCGGGTGGCCGTACCGGTCGTTGATCTCCTTGAACCCGTCGAGGTCGATGCCCAGCACGCAGGTGGCGGTCCGCTCCCGGTGGCCCCGCTCCAGCGCGTGCCGCAGCCGGTCACGGAACAGGATGCGGTTGGGCAGCCCGGTCAGCGGGTCGTGCAGGGAGCGGTGCACCAGCGAGGCCTCCAGGGCCTTGCGCTCGGTGATGTCCTCGACGATCGCGACGATGTGCGGCGGGTCGCCCTCCGGCGTCCCCTCCACCCAGGACGAGGTGACCTGCACGGGCACCACGCTGCCGTCCGCCCGCACCAACCGGGTCTCGTGCCGCATCATCCTGCGCCGCTCGAGGAGCTCGGCGAACGCCTCCATGGCGGCCGGACGGTCGTCGGGGTGGACGAGGTCGAGCATCGAGCGGCCGTAGAGCTCGTCGGCGGTGAACGCGAGCATCGCTGTCAGTGCCGGGTTCGCGTCGACGATGAGACCGGTGGTCGTGGCCAGCAGGATCCCCATGGGCGCGTTGGCGAACGCGCTCCGGCGATCCGCCGGCGGCAACATGCCGGACTCATCCGTCAACTCCCACCTCCCTGCCGGACATCCTGCAGGAGCACCGGCCCCGTGCTGCAGCTCCTCGCCCCAGGGGTTGCCCCGGGCGGTTCCACGTGGAACCCGGCGACGGGGCAGGATTGGCACGGGATCGAGCGAGGAGGTGCCCGTGAACGAGTTCGACCTGGTGCTGCCCGCGACGGTGGACGTCCGCGAGGTCGGCATGCGCGACGGCTTGCAGCTGGAGGCGCCAGTGCCGCTGGCGGACAAGCTGGCCATGCTGGAGGCGCTCGTGGCCACCGGTGTCCGCCGGATCGAGGTGACCTCCTTCGTCTCCCCGAAGGCCGTGCCGGCGCTGGCCGATGCCGCCGAGCTCGCCGCCGAGCTGCACCTGTTCGACGGCGTGCACTTCTCGGCGCTGGTCGCCAACGCCCGGGGTGCCACCCGTGCCGTGGACGCCGGGATGGCCCATCTCGAGTACGTGGTCTCCGCCTCCGACGGGCACAGCCGGGCCAACGCGGGGCGCTCCACGGCCGAGGCGGTGGCGGCGGTCGGTGAGATCGCCGGCCTGGCCTCCGGTGCCGGCGGGTCGCTGGAGGTGGTCATCGCCACCGCGTGGGACTGCCCGTTCGACGGCCGGACACCGATCTCCCGCACCGTGGACGTCGCCCGTGCCGCGGTCACCGCCGGCGCCGACCGGCTGTGCCTGGGCGACACCATCGGCACCACCACCCCGCTGCGGGTGGTGCAGCTCATCGACGCCGTCCGCCGGGCCTGCCCGGGCGTCGACGTCGGCGTGCACTTCCACGACACACGCGGTACCGGGCAGGCCAACGCGCTGGCCGCCGTCCAGGCGGGGGTGACCCAGTTGGACTCCTCGGTCGGCGGCCTCGGCGGCTGCCCGTTCGCGCCCGGCGCGAGCGGCAACATCGCCACCGAGGAGCTGGTGTACATGCTCGAGGAGTCCGGCGTGCACACCGGGCTGGACCTCGACGCCGTCCTCGCCGCCGCCCGGGTCACCGAGCAGGCCGTCGGCCGACCGCTGCCCAGCTCGCTCTACCGGGCGGGCGGGCGCTCGGTGCCCCGCCCGGCTCCGGCCGTCGGGTGACGGCGGCCGTGGTCGGGTGGAGGTCATGAGCCAGGCGCCGTCCGGTGGCGGGGCGGTGGACCCCGGCACCATGCGCGACGTCCTCGGTCACTTCGCCTCGGGCGTCACCGTGGTGACCGCCCAGGGCGACGACGGTCCGATCGGCTTCACCTGCCAGTCGTTCAGCTCGCTGTCGCTGGACCCGCCGCTGGTGGCCATCGCACCGGCCCGCACGTCCCGCACCTGGCCCCAGCTGCGCGCGCTGGGCCGCTTCTGCGTCAACGTGCTCGCCGAGGACCAGACGGAGCTGTCGGTGACCTTCGCCCGCTCGGGGGCCGACAAGTTCGCCGGCGTCCCGTGGCGGCCCAGCCGGCTCGGCCAGCCGGTGCTCGAGGACGTCGTCGCCTGGATCGACTGCGAGCTGTGGGCCGAGTACGACGGCGGCGACCACACCCTCGTCGCCGCCCGGGTGCTGGACCTGGGGGCCGACCCCGGACGGCGGCCGCTGCTGTTCCACCGCGGCGCCTACGGCCTGCTGGAGTCCCCCCAGAGCTGACTCAGCAGAAGCGGACGGCGATCAGCGCGACGTCGTCCCGCCCGTCGATGGAGCCGGCGACCGCGGCGTTGCACAGCTCGCGGGGCCCGGCGCCGGCACGGGTGGCGGCCAGCCGGTCGACCAGCTCGGCGATGCCCTCGTCGAGGTCGGTGCCGGGCCGTTCGATGAGCCCGTCGGTGTAGGCCAGCAGCGTGGTGTCCGGCAGCAGGTCGATCGACGTCGACCGCCGGGGCACGCTGCCGTCGACCCCGACGAGCAGGCCGGTGACCCCGTCGAGCAGGTGCACCTCGCCGTCGGCCGTGCGCAGCAGCGGCGGCGGGTGGCCGGCGCTGGCCAGGTGCAGCCGCCACGGCGCGCCGTCCTCCGCCGGGGGCACCGCACGGGCGTAGACGATCGTCGCCATCGAGGCCACCCCCAGCCCCTGGACCAGCCGGTCGACCCGCGCGAGGACGACGGCGGGGTCGGGGTCCGGCGCCTCCCACGCGCAGGCCCGGATCAGCCCGCGCAGGTGCCCCATCGCCGCCGCGGCGGCGACGTCGTGGCCGACGACGTCGCCGATCACCACGCCGATCGACCCGTCGGGCAGGTGCAGCAGGTCGTAGAAGTCGCCGCCCACGTCGGCCGCCGTCGAGGCGCTGACGTAGTGCGCGGCCGACTCGACCCCGGGGATGTGCGGCAGCTCGGGCAGCAGGGACCGCTGCAGCGTGTCGGCGACGGTGTGCTCCTGCTGGTAGAGGCGCACGTTGTCCATCGCCAGCGCCGCGCGGCGCGCGAGGTCCTCGGCGAGGTCGACGTCCTCCTGGTCGAAGGGCCGCCCACTGTCGGCACGGGCCAGCAGGATGGCACCGCGGGTCCGACGGCGGGCGACCATCGGGACGGCGAGCAGCGACCCGGTGCCGAGCGCACCGGCGGCCCGGCGGGTGGCCCCGGTGGTGAACAGCGCGTCGAGGTCCGTGTCGGTGCGCTGGACCAGCACCGGGCGGGAGGTGGCGATGCTGCGCCGGGTCGGCGAGTCCTCCGGCAGGTGCGGGACGTACTGGGTGGCCAGCACGCGCAGCTCCGCCTCCAGCCCGTCGCGGTGGCGCGAGACGGTCTCCCGGACGGCGCCGGTGTCGTCGACCAGGGAGATGAACACCCAGTCGGCGAGCAGGGGCACGCACAGCCGGGCCAGCCGGTCGAGGAGGTCGGCGAGGTCCAGCGTGGCGATCAGCGTGCTGGTCGCCTCGGCCATCAGCGCCAGGCGGCCCTGGATGCGCTCGGC
>DASQNB010000393.1:0-2092 GCA_035645175.1 Geodermatophilus sp. | reverse complement strand
GCGGGCCTCCGACAGCTCCCTGGTCACCGGCATGTGGTTCGGGTCGCCCAGCGGCCGGGAGAACGCCAGTTCGACGGTCGCGGCGTGCTCGCGGACGGCGTCGTAGTCCCCGAGGTCGACCAGCCGCCGGCTCATGATCGGGTAGAGGTCGCCGTACTGGGCGAGCACCGGCCGGACGTCGTCGACCCAGGTGGGGCGTGCCGGTGCCGCGTAGGTGTCCCGGACGTGCAGGACGACCAGGTCGAAGCGGTGCTGCTGCTCGGTCGGCTGTCCATCGAGGGAGTAGGTGACCACGTACACCTGGCCGTCGAGGTAGCCGCGGGGCCGTCCCGGGTCGTGCACGGTGAGGGGCAGCTCGGCATGCCCGTCGGCGTCGGTGACGACCGAGGGCGGCAGCTCGACGGCCTGCGGCGGGACGCCGATGTCGGGGACGGGCGCGACAGGTGGGTCCGGGTCACCGGGGGGCCCGGCGCCCATGCCCGACATCGGCGGTGCCAGCTGCGTCCGGATCGCCGCGGAGGCCAGCGGCCGGCCCCACCGGGCGGCGGAGAACCGGACCGTCGCACGGACCGGCGCGTCGCTGCGGGCGTCGACGCGGAGGACCACGTCGTCGGCCCGCGCGAGCAGCCCGCCGGTCGTCTCCCGGAGGACCACCCGCGCCGTGTCGCCGTCGGGGCTCACCAGCGCCAGCGGCCGGTCGGCGGCGAGCGCGGCGGCCGGCTCGTCGAGGGGCAGGTCGACGACCCCCGCCGTGCGGGACAGCCAGTCGGGGGAGCGGTGGTCGATCGGTCCCAGCACCAGCAGGTCCGCGAGGGGCACGACCTCGCCCTCCCGTACGCCGGGGGAGCCGTCGGGGCGGTCAGGGGTCCGCAGGACCGCGAGGGCCAGGGGGCCGACGTCGGCCGTCGTCCCGGACGGGTCGGTGATCGGCAGGGCGTTGCCGAGGTCGACGGTGACCAGGCCCCCGGCGGGGTCGACCACGGCGTCGGCGAAGGTGAGGCGCTCAGCGGTGACGCCGTCGTCCGCCGGTGCCAGCCGCCGGCCGAGGACGAACCGGCGCGGCTCCCCGCGTCGGGCAGGACCGAGGGCGCCCACCACCCGGCCGAGGGTGAAGCGCGGGTGCCGTGCGTCGGTGAAGTAGCCGAACGTGGTCAGCCGGACCGCCAACGTGCCGTTGTCCGAGGCGCCGAGCAGCTCGTCGAGGAACCGGGACCGTCCCGGCGGCAGGTGCCGTCGCACGTCCGTCAGCCGGGAGGTGTAGACGGCCGAGGCCGGCTGCCCGTTGGGGGCGGCGGGCGACTGGCGGCCGAAGTGGATGTCGCGGAAGGGTGCCGGCTCGAAGCTGCCCTCCAGGAGCGTGCCGCCGTCGGCGTCGGCGAGCCGCACCGTGAGGCCCCAGATCTCCGACGCCATCTGCCACTGGGGATCGAGGTCGACGAGCTTGCCGCTGACGCGGGACGCGGATCCGGTGACGGAGCCGGCGGCGACCGGGTCGCCGTCCGCCGGGGAGCCGGGGTCGCGGGAGGCGGTGGACCGCACCGCGCACCCGATCAGCCGGAAGGCCCCGCTGCCCGACGGGTTCCACCACCCGTTCCGCGTGGCACCGGACGCCGGCTGCTGGAAGCGGGGCTCGAACGTCGCGGTGTCGTAGTGGCGGACGTCGTTGTTCACCGTGGAGACGTCGGCCTGGAAGTCTCCCGAGAAGACCAGACGGGGCAGGTGGAGGGTGCTCATCCCAGGCCGACCTCCCGGTCCCTCGTCCCGGGGCGACCCGCCGGCCGATCCCGGGGCGCCCCTGCGCCGGACGCTAGGACGACGCCGTCACCGGGGCATCACGGCTGCCCGCTGTCCTCCGGTCGCGGCAACGACCCGCGGTCCGTCCGCAGCGGGAGCGCCGGCCCCGTGGCCGACGAGGACCACCCGGGTCGGGGACTCGGTCGCCTGCTGGGGCCGCAGTCCGCAGTCCGCGAGTGTGTGCGGGCGCAGCAGCAACGAGTTCGGTACCGGTGCGATCTCCCGCCACGCGAAGCAGTCCCGGATGATCGGCTGGTTGGCGCCGCCGGTGATCCGGCGATCCGCGCGCACGAGGCCG
>DASQNB010000392.1:0-3286 GCA_035645175.1 Geodermatophilus sp. | reverse complement strand
GGCTCGCCGCGAGCCTGCGAGCGGTGAGGAGGACGGGGTCCTTTGACGAGGCGTGGGGGGCAGGAGAGTCCTTCACCTAGGCTCCGACGGGTGACCGCGCCCCTCCCCCGCAAGCCCGCCGAGCACGTCGAGCGCGCGCTGTGCGTGCTCGCCCACCCCGACGACGTCGACTTCGGCAGCTCCGGCACCGTGGCGACCTGGACGGCGGCCGGCACCGAGGTCACCTACCTGATCGTCACCGACGGGGACGCCGGCGGGTTCGACGACACCCCCCGTGACCAGATGGGGTCGCTGCGGCGGGCCGAGCAGGAGGCGGCGGCCAAGGCGGTCGGCGTCACCGACGTCCGGTTCCTCGGCCACCCCGACGGCCGGCTGGAGCTCACCCTCGACCTGCGCCGCGACATCAGCCGGGTCATCCGCCAGGTGCGCCCGCAGCGGGTGCTGACCAGCTCGCCGGAGCGGATGTGGGACCGGGTGGGGGCCAGCCACCCCGACCACATGACCGTGGGCGAGTCCACGCTGCGCGCCGTCTACCCCGACGCCCGCAACCCCTTCGCCTTCCCCGAGCTGCTCGCCGACGAGGGCCTGGAGGCCTGGACGGTGTCCGAGGTGTGGCTGGGCGCGAGCCCCCGCGCCGACCACGTCGTCGACGTCACCGACGTCGTCGAGCTGAAGTTCGCCGCGCTCAAGAGCCACGTGACGCAGGTCGGCCACATGGCCGACCTCGAGCAGTTCGTCACCGACTGGATGCGCCAGACCGGCCGGCGCCTGGGCCTGCCGGAGGGCCGGCTCGGCGAGGCCTTCCACGTCGTGCACACCGCCTGAAGCGGGACGAAACCGCGACGCAACACCGGGCTCCCAGGGAGAGCACAGGGGAAACACGGCCCACGTAGAACTCGCCCGACCGCTTCCTCCGAGCGCTGGGAGAGCCCGTGACCGCCACCCCGCACCACCCGCCCACCGACCGGCCGGACCCGGCTGAAGCCGCCGAGCTGCTGGAGCGGGGGCTGGGCCGGCGCGCCTTCGTCCGGGCCGCCCTCGCGGCGGGCGCGGCCGCCGCCGCGGGCGTCGCCACCGCCGGGCCGGCCGCCGCCACCCCCGCCGGCCGCACCCGGCTGCCCGGCCAGGTGCTGCAGCCGGGCGAGGGGCCGATCGACGGCGAGGTCTACCTGCCCTCGCAGGTCGACCAGGTCTACTGGGGCTACCTGCCGCGCGTGGGCGACGCCCCGGTGGCGCGGGTCCGCTCCGGCCGCACGATCACCATCGACACGGTCAGCCACGAGGGGATCCTGGAGGACCAGGGCCGCGACCCCGTGGCCTGGTTCGCCGGCAAGGGCGTCCCCCGCGACCAGGTGCTCGACGACGCAGTGGCCATCGCCCGGTCCTACCGCCGGCACGACCGCGACTTCGACGCCGACGGCCCGCACGTCGTCACCGGTCCGGTGTACGTCGAGGGGGCCGCGCCCGGCGACGTGCTCAAGATCGAGCCGCTGACGGCGCTGCCCCGTGTGCCCTACGGCGTCATCTCCAGCCGCCACGGCAAGGGCGCCCTGTCGGCGGGCTTCCTGACGCCGGCCGGCGAGCTCGCCGAGTCGGAGGTCATGCCGCCCGTCGCGACCGACGGCCGTCCGCTGCTGCCGGACGGGAAGCGGGGCACCGGCGACCCGACGAGGTACGGCAACGTCTCGACCTTCACCCCGGTCGGCAACGGCCGCGGTGGTACGCCGGTCGCCACCCTGCCCGTGGGCTCGCGCGGCACGGTGTCCTGGCCGGTCGCGCCGTTCGCCGGACTCATGGCGGTCGCCACGGTGGAGGACGCTCCGACGCTCGACGACCCGCTGGTCAACTCCATCCCGCCCACCGTGGGCGGCGGCAACATCGACGTGAACCTGCTGACCGTCGGCTCGGCGTTCTACGTCCCGGTCGTGGCGGAGGGGGCGTTGTTCTCCGTGGGCGACCCGCACATGTCGATGGGCAGCGGCGAGGTGGCGCTGACCGCCCTGGAGGGCTCGCTGCGGCTGACCTTCCGCCTCACGGTGGTCAAGGCCGGCTCCACGAAGGCGCCGTCGGTCGCCTTCCGCTACCCCTTCGGCGAGACACCGGACGCCTGGGTGCCGATCGGGCTGTCAGACCCCGACGGCTCGCGGGGCGGCCAGGGCAGCGACCTCGACGTCGCCAACCGCCGGGCGGTGCTCAACGCCCTGGACTTCCTGCAGACCGACCGCGGCATGGACCGGGCGGTGGCCTACGCCTACCTCTCGGCGGCCGTGGACTTCGAGGTCTCCCAGGTGGTCGACCGCACGGTCGGCGTCCACGCGGTCATCCCGAAGAGCCACTTCCGCTGAAGTGCCCGCGAGATCTGCACACTCGTGGTCATCGAGGGCCTGATGGCCGCCAGTGTGCAGATCTCGCGGGTCACAGCAGGCGGTTGGTCGCCGCCCAGCGGGTGAGCTCGTTGCGGTTGGACAGCTGCAGCTTGCGCAGCACGTTCGAGGCGTGCGACTCCACCGGCTTCACCGAGATGAACAGCCGCGAGCCGATCTCCCGGTAGGTGTAGCCGCGCGCCAGCAGCTGCATGACCTCCCGCTCACGGGCGCTGAGCAGGTCCAGGCCGGGGTCGGTGGCCGGGTCCTCGGGCGGGGCGGACGGCGTCGTCGCGGCGAAGGCGTCGAGCACGAACCCGGCCAGCCGCGGACTGAACACGACGTCCCCGTCGGCGACGCGGGCGACGGCATCGCGCAGGTCCGGGCCGGAGATTGTCTTGGTGACGTAGCCGCGGGCGCCGGCGCGGATGACGGCGATGACGTCCTCGGCGGCGTCGGACACCGACAGCGCCAGCCAGCGCACCGACGGCAGCTCGACGCGCAGCGTCTCCAGCACCGCCCGCCCCCCGCCGCCGGGCAGGTGGACGTCGAGCAGGACGACGTCGGGCACCGTGGCGCGGATCCCCTCGACCGCACCCTCGACGTCGGCGGCCTCACCGACGACGTCGACCGCGCCGCCGAGCTCGGCCCGCACGCCCGAGCGCACCATGGCGTGGTCGTCGACCAGGAAGACGCGGGTGGTCACGCGGCCGCCTCCTGCCGGGGCAGACACAGCTCCACCTCGGTCCCCTCCCCCGGTGCTGAGCGCACCGTCGCCGTCGCGCCCAGCCGGGTCAGCCGGCCGGTGACCGAGTCGCGCAGCCCGCGCCGGTCGCCCGGCACGGCGGCCGGGTCGAACCCGGCGCCGCGGTCCCGGACGAAGACGGCGACCCGCTGCGGTGACACCTCGGTGTACAGGTCGG
>DASQNB010000391.1:0-1902 GCA_035645175.1 Geodermatophilus sp. | reverse complement strand
ATGACCAAGGTCAAGCACGTGCGCACCGCCGACTGCGTGGTCGCCGGTTTCCGCTGGCACAAGAGCGGGCCGATCGTCGGGTCGCTGCTGCTCGGCCTCTACGACGACAGCGGCGGCCTGCAGCACATCGGCGTCGCGGCGTCCTTCCCGATGGCCCGGCGGGCCGAGCTGGTCGAGGAGCTGGCGCCCTACCGGGCCGAGGCGCTGGACGGGCACCCGTGGCAGGACTGGGCCAACGCGCAGGTCGTGAACGGGGCCGACGGCGAGGAGCACCGGATGCCCGGCGCGCAGAGCCGCTGGAACGCCGGCAAGGACCTCTCCTGGGTGCCGCTGCGCCCGGAGCTCGTCGTCGAGGTCAAGTACGACCAGCTGGAGGGACGGCGGCTGCGGCACACCGGCCAGTTCCTGCGCTGGCGCCCCGACCGCGAGGCGCGCAGCTGCACGTACGACCAGCTGGAGGTGCCGGTGCGCTACGACCTGGCGGAGGTCTTCGCCGGCTGACGGGGCCGGGAGCATCGCAGCGAGCGCCAGCGAGCGAGGAGCGGACCGGCCCGCGGAAGCCGGCAGAGCGGGCACCGCCGGCTGACGGCCTCGGGTGCCCTGTCACCCGGTCGGGGTGCGCGCCTGCACCGCCCAGGCCGGGCTCCTACCCTCGGAACCCATGCACCTGTCCCGCGGCCTGATCGCCGCTGCCTCCGGCCTGCTCGTGGCGGTCTCCGGCTGTACCTCTGCCTCCGACGACACGGCGGCGGAGTCGTCGACCGCGGCTGCCTCGACGCCGGCCGAGCCGGAGGCCGCGGAGATCGCCTGGAGCGACTGCGACGCGGAGATCTCCCAGTTCGTGGCCGGCGCCCCTGGCAGCGAGCGCGACCTGGCCTTCGAGTGCGGCCGCACCGAGGTGCCGATCAGCTACGACGAGCCGCAGGGCGAGACCCTGCCGCTGTTCCTCGTCCGGGCGCGGCTGGCCGGTCAGGCCGAGCGCATCGGCTCGTTGGTCGTCAACCCCGGCGGGCCGGGTGGCTCCGGTGCCGACGCCGCGGTCGGCTCGGCGCTCACGCTGCCCGAGGACGTGCTGCGCCGCTTCGACGTCGTCGGCTTCGACCCGCGCGGCGTGGGGGCGTCGACGCCGGTCGAGTGCATCCCGGCCGACCTCAAGGACCAGGTGGTCGCCGCCGAGCCGCGGCCGACCACGCCGGAGCAGGTGGACGAGGCGTTCGCGCTGCATCAGGAGCTCGCCCAGGGCTGCGCCGAGGAGTACGGCGAGGCGCTGGGCACCTTCAACACCGTCGACACCGCCCGCGACATGGACCTGCTGCGCCAGTCGCTGGGCGACGAGCAGCTGACCTACCTCGGCTACTCCTACGGCACGACGCTCGGCTCGACCTACGCGGAGCTGTTCCCCGACCGGGTGCGCGCGCTGGTGCTGGACGCCGCGGTCGACCCGGACGACGACCCGCGCGCCCACGCCGAGCAGCAGGCCACCTCGCTCGAGGCGAGCTTCGACGCCTTCGCTGCCAACTGCGTCGTCCTGGTCGCCGGCTGCCCGCTCGGCCCGGAGCCACGCCGCTTCCTCGAGGAGCTGCTCGCCCAGGCCGCGACGGCGCCGATCCCCAGCGCGCTGCCCGGGGAGACGCGGCAGGCGACGCCCGGCGTGGTCATGACCGCTGTCGTGCACTCCCTGTACGACACCGGCCGCTGGCCGCAGCTGATCCAGGGCCTCGCCGCCGCCCGCAACGGCGACTCCCAGGGACTGTTCTCGCTCTCCGACGCCTACTGGAGCCGGCTGCAGGACGGCAGCTACACCAACCTGATGGACGCCAGCCTGGCGATCAACTGCGCCGACACGGACCCGGCGACCGCGGTGCCCGAGGAGGAGGTCCGCACCCTGGCCACCGAGTGGGG
>DASQNB010000390.1:0-9374 GCA_035645175.1 Geodermatophilus sp. | reverse complement strand
GGTCCTCGCCGTAGACGTCGTCCCCGACCTCGGCCTCGGCCATGGCCCGCCGCATGCCGGGCGTGGGCTTGGTGACGGTGTCCGACCTCAGGTCGATCAGATCGGTCACTGCGGCCCCCTCCAGAGGCTCGTCCCGAGCTTACGAGGGATGAGGAGGACGGGGTCCTTACCCACGTAGCATCTCCGCCACGAGGAAGGCCAGCTCCAGCGACTGGCCGGTGTTCAGCCGCGGGTCGCAGGCGGTCTCGTACCGGCTGTTGAGGTCCTCGTCGCTGATCTCCATGGCCCCGCCGAGGCACTCGGTGACGTCCTCACCGGTGAGCTCGACGTGGATGCCGCCGGGCCAGGTGCCCAACGCCCGGTGGACGTCGAAGAAGCCGAGCACCTCGTCGACGACCCGGTCGAAGTGTCGGGTCTTGTAGCCGGTGGAGGACTCGTGGGTGTTGCCGTGCATCGGGTCGCACTGCCACACGACCTGGTGGCCGCTGGCGGTGACCTTCTCCACGATCGACGGCAGGACGTCGCGGATCTTCCCGTTGCCCATCCGGCTGATCAGGGTCAGCCGGCCCGGGACGCCCTCGGGGTCGAGGCGCTCGACCAGCTCGGTGGCCTGCTCGGGCGTCGTCGTCGGGCCGATCTTGACGCCGATCGGGTTGGCGACACGGGACATGAACTCCACGTGTGCGCCGTCGAGCTGGCGGGTGCGCTCACCGATCCACACGAAGTGCGCCGAGGCGGCGTAGGGCCGGCCCTCGTGCACCCGCAGCAGCGCCCGCTCGTAGTCCAGGACCAGCGCCTCGTGGCTGTTGTAGAGCTCCACGCCGCGCAGCGCGGTGTCGTCGACCCCGCAGGCCTTCATGAACGCCAGCGCCCGGTCGATCTCGCGGGCGATCACCTCGTAGCGCACCCCGGCCGGGGAGCTGGCGACGAAGTCCTTGTTCCAGTCGTGCACCGCGTGCAGGTCGGCCAGCCCGCCGCGGGCGTAGGCGCGGATCATGTTCATCGCGGCCGCGGAGTTGGCGTAGGCGCGCACCAGCCGGTACGGGTCGGGGATGCGCTGCTCGAGCACCGGCTCGAGGGAGTTGACCATGTCGCCGCGGTAGGAGGGCAGGCCCAGGGCGTCGGTGTTCGACGAGCGCGGCTTGGCGTACTGCCCGGCGATCCGGCCCACCTTCACCACGGGCACGCTGGCGCCGTAGGTCAGGACGACGGCCATCTGCAGCAGCGTGCGCGTGGTGCTCTGCAGGTGCGCGTCGGTGTTGAGGTCGAAGGTCTCGGCGCAGTCGCCGCCCTGCAGCAGGAACGCCCGGCCCTGCGCCACCTCGGCCAGCCGCGTGCGCAGCTCGTCGACCTCGGTGGGCGCCACGATCGGCGGCACCGAGGAGAGGGTGGACAGGACGGTGTCCAGCGCGGCGCGGTCGGGCCACTCCGGCTGCTGGGCGGCGGGCAGCTCCCGCCACCGGTCCAGGTCGGGGACCAGCTCGGCGGGGTCGGGGAGGGTCACGCCTCCAGAGGGTACCGGCGGCCCCACGCCGCCCCCGCGGCCCGAGGGCGCAGCCACCGCTCAGCCGAAGAAGACCTCCACCTCCGCGTAGCGCTCCACGGGCACCAGCTTCAGCTGCGCGGTGGCCTCGGCCAGCGGCACCCGCACGATGTCGGTGCCGCGCAGCGCGACCATGACGCCGCTCGCGCCGTCGTGCACCGCGTCGAGGGCGGCCAGCCCGAAGCGGGTGGCCAGCACCCGGTCGAACGGGGAGGGCGTGCCGCCGCGCTGGATGTGCCCGAGGACGACGGCGCGGGACTCCCGCCCGGTGCGCGCCTCGATCAGCGAGGCCAGCGCGGTGCCGATGCCGCCCAGCCGGACGTGACCGAAGGCGTCGCGCTCCCCCGTCGCCAGCACCAGGCCGCCGTCCTTGGGCGTCGCGCCCTCGGAGACCACCACGATCGGCGAGTAGCCGGAGTCGAAGCGGTGCTGGCAGTGCGCGACGACGGCGTCGACGTCGAAGGGCTGCTCGGGGATGAGGACGACGGTGGCGCCGCCGGCCATCCCGGCGTGCAGCGCGATCCACCCGGCGTGCCGGCCCATCACCTCGACGACCAGCGTGCGGTGGTGGCTGTCCCCGGTGGTGTGCAGCCGGTCGATGGCCTCGGTGGCCACGCCCAGCGCGGTGTCGAAGCCGAAGGTGTAGTCGGTGGCGTCCAGGTCGTTGTCGATGGTCTTGGGGACGCCGACCACCCGGACGCCGGCCTCGGCGAGCTTGGTGGCCACGCCGAGGGTGTCCTCGCCGCCGATCGGGATCAGCGCGTCGACCTCGAGCCGCTCCAGGGTGGCCAGCACCCGGTCGGCGCCGCCCTCCAGCGCGTAGGGGTTGGTGCGCGAGGTGCCCAGGACCGTGCCGCCGCGGGGCAGGATGCCGCGGACGGAGGCCAGGTCCATCGGCACGGTGTCGCCCTCGAGCACGCCGCGCCAGCCGTCGCGGAAACCGACCACCTCGTCGCCGGCCTGCACGCTCTTGCGGACGATCGCGCGGATGACCGCGTTGAGCCCCGGGCAGTCGCCGCCGCCGGTCAGGATGCCGATGCGCATGGGTGCCGTCCTCCGGGGAAGGGTCGGGCGCTGCCGGTCGTTGGCGGGAGCATGGTGCTGCAGGTCAGGGGCTGGATCCTATGCCGAGGGTGATCGCTGTCACAGGGGCGACCGGCGCGCTGGGCCGCCGGGTCGTCGACCGGCTCGCCGAGCGGGAGGACGTGCGGCTGCGGCTGGTCGTGCGCGACGCCACCCGTGCCCCGCGGGTCCCCGGGGCCGAGGTCGTCGCGGCACCCGGCGGCTACGCCGACGGCGCCGGCCTGTCCGCCGCGCTCGCCGGGGCGGACACCGTCTACCTGGTGTCGGCCGGCGAGGCCGAGGACCGGCTGCAGCAGCACCGCACCGCCGTCCGGGCCGTCGCGGAGGCCGGCGTCCAGCGGGTCGTCTACACCTCGTTCGTGGGCGCGGGCCGCCCCGACCCGACGTTCACCCTGGTGCGCGACCACACCGCCACCGAGGAGGCGGTCCGGGCGACCGGCCTGCGGCACACGTTCCTGCGGCACTGCATGTACGCCGACTTCGTCCCCTTCTTCGCCACCCTCGAGGACGGGCAGGCGGTGATCGCGGCGCCGGCCGGCGACGGGCGGGTCGCCTTCGTCTCCAGGGACGACCTGGCCGACGTCGGGGCCGCCGCCCTGCTCGACGACTCCCCCGCGCTCGACGGCGCCGCGCTGGAGGTGACCGGGCCGGAGGCGCTCACGCTGGACGACGCCGCCGCCGTCCTCGCCGAGGTCACCGGCCGGCCCGCTCTCTACCGCCGCCAGACCGTCGAGGAGGCGTGGGCCACCCGGCGACCGTCCGGGCACCCCGACTGGGAGGTCGAGGGCTGGGTCAGCAGCTACCGGGCGATCGCCGCAGGTGAGCTGGCGCGCGTCACCGACGTCGTCCCCACCCTCACCGGGCACGCGGCACGCACGGTCACCGAGCACCTGCGCGCCCACCCGGAGGACTGGGCCCACCTGCGCGGCTGACCGGGGCTCCTGGATCGCGAGCGGGCCCACGCGCGCTTCCTCCCGCTCAACCGGCGCTTCGGCGCGGCATGCACCGACTGGCAGGTGCGGCCCACCCGCCTGGACCCGATGGCTCGGGGCGCCACACGGACTGGCGGTGGGACGAACGCGTGCTGCGGACGCTGACGTCCGTCGAGGGCTCGTTCCCCGGTCTGCGCGACGAGCTGGCCGCCCGCCTCGCGCGGTTCGACGGCTACGCCGACCGCCTGTCCTCGGCCCTGCGCAGGGTGGACGCCGGACAGCGCGCGTGGGTCGACGCCCCGGACCGGGACTCCTGCCACCTGGTCTGGATCCAGGTCCACGAGGACCTGCTGGTCACCCTCGGCATCCCGCGCGGCTCGGACGGCTGAGCAGCCAGGGGCCCGACGGCCGGGTCCGGGTCAGCGGGTCGCGGACTCCATCGCCTGCCAGCGGGCCAGGTTGTAGCGGGCGTCGACCAGGGCGTCGTGGGTGCCGCTGGGCCGGGGCGGCAGCGGTGGCTGCCCGAGGTCGTCCCAGCGCTGGCGCAGCTCGCGGGTGAAGCGCGGGATCGGCCGGGGCAGCGCCGGCATCGCCCCCCACAGCTGGCACAGCGCCACGTGGTCGTAGGCGGCGAACCAGGCCCACAGCTCGATCTCCTCGCCGGGACCGGTGAGGAAGGCCAGCAGGTCGTCGCGGATGCGCTGCCGGCTGCGCCACGCCCGGTCGGCCGGCGGCGGCAGCTGGTCGAGCACGTGGCGCCGCACCCACGGGATCGCCCGGCGCTCGTCGAACTCGGTGCTGACGGCGTAGAACTCCCGGCCGGTCTCGTCCACGACGCCGATCGAGACGAGGTCGATGGTGGTGCCGTCCTCGATGAACTCGGTGTCGTAGAAGAAGCGCCGCACGCCCTCACGGTAGGTGCTCGGCGCCGGCTCGCCCGTGCCGCGGTGCTGGTCGGGAGGCCGCCGGGCTAGCGTGCCCCGGTGAGCCCGCCGCACCCGGACCTGCCGACCAGCATCCGCAACGAGGACCTGGTCGGCTTCCTGCTCACCCGGTTCGCCGAGGACGAGGAGGCCGCGCGGTTCGTCGCGCTGTCCGCCTCCCGGTCCAACGCCTCGCTGGTCGCGCACGTGCTGCGCGACGTCCGGGCCAAGCGCGACCTGGTCCGCTACTTCCGCGACCTGGAGCAGCGGGGCCCGCGCGGCGCCACCATGGAGCGGGCCCTGCGGCTGATCGGGCAGACCTACGCGGACCACCCGCACTACCGCGAGGACTGGCGCCCGTAGGCGCCGGCCCCCTCCCGGGCACCGCCGGGACGGGGCCGCCCTGAGCCTGCGAAGGGTGGGGAGGACGGGCCCCTTCCACGAGGGGTGGAACAAGGACCCCCTTGCCCCCCACCGCTCGCGAGCTCGCGGCGGGCCCCTGCAAGAGGGCCGGGGTCCTCCTTCAGCCGGCCAGGGACTCCGGCGCGCGGTCGGCGGCCTCGTCGGCGGCCGGCTGCAGCCGGCTGATGACCTCCGACGCGCTGGCCCCGGTCGCGGTCATCGACGTCTTCACCCGGGCGCCGTACACGTCGACGTACTCCTGGTCGGACAGCGTCATGATCTCGTACATGATCTCGTCGGTGACCGAGCGCTCGACGAAGCGGTCGCCGGCCAGGCCCTCGTAGCGGGAGAAGTCCAGCGGCTCGCCGAAGCGGATGCGCACCGCCGGGAGGTTCCAGCCGAGGACCGGCAGCCGGCGCGGCCGGTAGACCATCGCCAGCGGCACGACCGGCACCCCGGTCTCCAGCGTCATCCGGGCCACGCCGGTCTTGCCGCGGTAGAGCCGCCCGTCCGGGGACCGGGTGCCCTCGGGGTAGATGCCCAGCAGCCGGCCCTGGCGCAGCAGCCGGAGCCCGGTCCGGATCGCGTCCTCCGCCGCCGAGGCGCTGGACCGGTCGATGGGCACCTGGCCGGCGCCGGTGAAGAAGGCGCGCTGCAGGAAGCCCTTCACGCCGCGGCCGGTGAAGTACTCGGCCTTGGCGAGGAAGGTCACCCGGCGGCGCAGCGCCATCGGCAGGAAGACCCAGTCCGCCGCGGACAGGTGGTTGCTCGCGAGGATGGCCGCTCCGCTGCGCGGCACGTTCTCCACGCCCTCGGCGTGTGGACGGCACACCAGCTTCACGACCGGGCCGATCGCCACGAACTTGAGGAACCAGTAGAACAACACGCCTCCTCCGGGGGCTGCCAGACTAGGGAGCCCGGAGGCGGAAGGACAATCCCACCCCCTGCAGCCCCGTTCCGCCCGGCTCTCCCGCCGGCCGCCGAGGAGGACACGTGCCCCAGCCCGACCCGTCGACCGGCGTCGCGCCGTCCGCCTCCCCCACGCGGGGGCGCGCGTGACCGCCCGCGGGCGCGGCCGCCGGGACAACGGCCTGGACGCCGCCCTCTGGACCCCGCTGCGCGACGTCGACCCGCGGGTCGGCGAGCACCTGCTCGACGTCCTCCGCGAGGCCGGGGTGGCCGCCTACCTGGAGCCCTCGGCCGACGTCGAGCCCTACACGCGCACCGTCTCGCTGCCCAGCCCGCCGTCGGACCGGCTCTTCGTCGACCGCGCCCGCACCGCCGAGGCGCGGGCCCTGGTCGACGAGCACGCCGACGACCACGCGCAGGAGCGCGCCCGCGCCCGGCAGCCCGCGCGGCGCGACGTCGACGAGGACGCCGAGTGGGCGCGCATCGTCGCCGCGTTCGAGGCCGAGCACGGGCGCACCGCCGTCGACGAGGGACCCGCCGACGTCCCGCCGCCGGCGCCGGCCGAGCCGTCGGTGCTCGACCGCCCGGAGGAGCACTACGAGCCGCCGCCGGCCCCGCCGGTGCCCGCCCCGGCGCCGGCCTCGCTGTACGCGGTCCTGCTGATCGCCGCCGGTGCGGTCCTGGTCGTCGCCCCGCGGGTGCTCGGCATGTCCGCCGACCTCGGGCTGGTGCTCGGCGTGGCCGCGGTCGCCGGCGGGGTCGGGGTGCTCCTGTCGCGGATGCGCGAGCGCAGCACCGACGACGGCGACGACGGCGCGGTCGTCTAGTGGGAGGACCCCCGTCCTCCCCACCCTTCGCGAGCTCAGGGCGGGACCCGGGACGGGGCCGGGGCTGCCCGACGCAGCGGCCTGACGCGACAGAGGGACGGCACCTGGCCGCGGTGTCGTCCGGTGGGACGACGGCGTCACGGCCCCTCGGCGACGGCGCGGCGGACGAGGTCTGCGGCGCCGACCAGCCCGGCCTGCGCGCCCAGCCGGGCGGCCACCACCCGCGGGCCGGGCCGGAAGCCGCGGCCGGGCAGCGCCCGCTCCAGCCGCTCGCGCGCCGGGCCGAGCACCATCTCGCCGAGCACGCTGACCCCGCCGCCGATCACGACGACCTCGGGGTCGAGGACGGCGGCCAGGTCGGCGATGCCCTGCCCCAGCCAGGACCCGACCTCGGCCAGCAGCTCGAGGGCCAGCGGGTCGCCGTCGGAGGCGGCGGTGGCCACGTGCTCGCCGGTCAGCCGGTCGGGGTCGCCGTCCACCCGTTCGAGCAGCAGTGCCGCGGCGGCCGGCGAGCTGCGGGCCACCTCGCGCGCGGTCTGGCCCAGCGCGGTGCCGCTGGCGTACTGCTCCCAGCAGCCGCGGTTGCCGCACGCGCACAGCCGCCCGTCGGGGACCACCCGCATGTGGCCCCACTCCCCCGCGACGCCGTGCGAGCCGCGCTGCAGCCGGCCGTCCATGACGATCCCGCCGCCGATGCCGGTGCCGAGGGTGACCATCAGCGCGAGGTCGGCCCCGCGGGCGGCGCCGTAGCGGTACTCGGCCCAGGCAGCGGCGTCGGCGTCGTTGCCCAACCACATCGGCCGCTGCAGCCGGGCGGCGAGGTCCTTGCGCAGCGTCGAGTGCCGCCAGGCCAGGTGCGGGCTGAACAGCACGGTGTCACCGGTGCGGTCGAACCAGCCGGCCGCGCCCACCCCGACGCCGACCAGCGGGCCGTCGTGCCCGCGGGCGAGCACCTCGACCACCGCGGCGATCGCGTCCTCGGTCTCCACCACCGAGGAGCCGGGGGTCGCCCGCCGAGCGGTCGCCAGCACCGTGCCGTCCGGGGCGACGACGCCCCCGGCCACCTTGGTGCCACCGATGTCGATGCCCAGCGCGGGCAGGTCCGCGGGCGCGGTCACGGTGCTCCTCAGACGATCTCGATGTGCTGGACCGGCGGTGCGGGCGGCGGGGGCTCCTCCTCCGCCGTGCCCTCCGCCGTGCCCTCCGGAGCCGCGGCCTCCGGAGCCGGGGCGGACGCCCGCTCGGACACGGTGCGCAGCGCCGCCGCCGCGGCGGTGAGGACGTCGGCCAGCGCGTCGGTCACCTCGGGGCGCTCACCGCGCACCACGGCCGCGACCTGGCACACCGGGCACCAGCGGCAGTCGGCCGGGTGGTCACCGGCGGCGTCCCCCTCCCGCGGGGCTCGACCCGTGCTCTGGCCCAGGGTCTGGCCCAGGCCCGTCATCAGCCGGCGGGCCTGCTCGACCCAGTCGGGTGCGTCGGTCATGGCGTGCTCCCCTCGGCGGCCAGCAGGCCGGCCGGCCACTGCAGCGGATCGGGTGTGAAGGTGACCTCCAGCCGCGCCTGCCGGGTGCCGGCGTCGGCGAGGGTGCCGCCGGTGACCACGCAGCGGCGCAGCAGGGAGTCCAGCCGGAGCGACCGGCGCGCCCCGGCCACGGTCACGACCAGGTCGTCCTGCCAGCGGGTCAGGTCCAGGCCCTCGCGCTCGGCGAAGGGCAGGGGCAGCACCAGCCGGCGGACGCCGTCGCTGCGGTCCACCGACGGGGTCAGCGCGGCCCCCGGCGCGGCGCCGTCCCCGGCGGGCAGGAGGGCGGCCAGTGCGGCGACGTCTGCCGGCTCCTGCGCGGCCTCCTCGACCCGGTGCAGGGGTGCCAGCTCGGCGAGCGCGGCCAGCGCCCCGGCCTGCTCGGCGCCGCGGCGCGCCCACCACTCCCCCGGGCCGCCGCCGGGCAGCACCCGCGCGAGGACGGCGGCCGGCTGCTGACCGTGCAGCGCCAGCGCGGTCACCGCCCGCCGCAGCGCCGGCACGGCGGAGGCGCGCGGCACGACCACCAGCCGGACCTCGGTGGCCGCCGGGTCGCCCAGCGGCAGCCGGCCCAGCGCCGCCTCCACGTCGGGCAGGGCGTCGAGGACGGCGTCGACCGGGCCGCGCGCCGCCGTGCCGGAGCGCACCGCGGCGGTCCGGACGGCGCCGAGCACCCGCAGCCGGGTGGGCAGCGCCTGGTCCAGCCACCAGCGCAGCGCGCCGGGCAGGCCCACCAGGGCCACGCCGGACTCCAGCGGGCCGGCGTCGACGACCACCGTGTCGGCCTCGTCCTCGGCGGCCGCGCGGGCCAGCCGCACGAGCAGGGCCAGCTCGGCGGCACCGGGCAGGGGCACCACCGAGGTGGGCGGGGGCGGCGTCAGGCCGGGGACGGCGGCCAGTGCCTCGCCGGCCGACGTCCACAGCGACTCCGCCGCGGCCAGCGGCGCGACGGAGGCGACGGCGAGCCCGGGGACGTCGTCCAGGCCGGCCGGTCGCAGGCCGGGGCGCGCGACCAGCAGCGTGCGGGCGCCGGATGCGGCAGCGCGGACGGCCGTGGCCGCCGCGAGGGTCGAGGCACCGGCGCCGCCGGGGCCGGTGAGGAGGAGCGTTCGCACCAGCCGCCTAGCTCTCCACGCGCTTCTTGAGCTCCTTGAGCGCCGTGTCCAGGATGACCTTCTCGGCCTTGCGCTTGATCATCCCGAGCATCGGGATGGAGAGGTCGATGGCGAT
>DASQNB010000389.1:0-7084 GCA_035645175.1 Geodermatophilus sp. | reverse complement strand
CAGCGCGCGGTCCACGCCCAGCCGTTCGGCGTACATCCCCGCGTCCCCGCCCCAGGCCGCGTCGAAGGCCGGCTGCACGCTGGCGACCATCCCCCAGTCGCGCATCCGCTCCACGGCCGCGGCCCCCGCCATCTCGACGTGCTCGAGGCGGTGCCGGCACGCCGCACCGCCGCCCGCCCCAGGTCCTCGACGACGGCGCCGACCGCGCCGAGCACCTGGTCGACGGCGGCGTCCCCGATGACGTGGAAGCCGGCCTGCACGCCCGCACGGGTACAGGCCCGTACGTGGTCGACCAGGGATGCCGTCTCGAAGCGCAGGTGCCCGGCGGTCCCGGGCCGGTCACCGTAGGGACGGCTCAGCGCCGCGGTGTGCGAGCCGAGGGCGCCGTCGCAGAACAGGTCGCCCCCGGCACCGGCCAGGCCCAGCTCGCGCACCACGTCCAGCCCGCCGCGCTCGGCGAGCTCGCCCCAGTAGCCGAGCACCCGCGGCCCCGGCTCCGCGGCGGCGAGGGCCAGCAGGCCGGCCAGGTCGTCGGCGCCGGAGACCTCGGGGCCGGCCATCTCGTGCAGGCTGCCGATGCCCAGGGTGGCGGCCGCGTCGCGGGTCGCCCGCCGGGCAGCAGCGCGCTGGGCGGCGTCCACCGCGCCGTACGCGGCCCGCCGGGCGGCGTGGTGGGCGTCCAGGCGCAGCTGCCCGTCCGGGTCGAAGCCGGGCAGCTCCGCGATGCCGGGGACCCGGTCCAGCAGTGCCGTGGAGACGGTGGCGGAGTGGACGTCGACCCGCGCCAGGTAGGCCGGCCGGCCCCCGACGACGGCGTCCAGGTCGTGCCGGGTGGGCCCGCGGCCCTCCGGCCAGCCGGTCTCGTCCCAGCCGGTGCTCAGCAGCGTCCCGGACGGCGTCGCCGCGGCGTGCGCGCGGAGCGCCCCCAGCGCGTCCGCGAGGCTCGAGCTCGAGTGGAGGTCGAGACCGGTGAGCGCCAGCCCGGTCGCGGTGGCGTGCACGTGGGCGTCGACGAACGCCGGCGTGAGCAGGGCGCCCTCCCCCGTGAGCACGCGGTCGGCTCCCGGGGCGTCGGCGGCGGCGCCGAGCCAGGCGATCCGGCCGTCGACCACCAGCAGTGCCCGGCCGGCGCGGTCGCCCACCGTCACGTCGGTGACCAGCAGGCTGCTGCCGCGTTCCGTCACGTCCGCCGTCCCTCGTTCCCGCGCCCCGTGCGCCCACGAGGAAGGACACCACGCGGCCGGGACGGGCACCCGCTCCGGGGGTCGGCGTCCGGTGGCCGCGGCCCGGCCCCGGCGGTAGGCAGGACGGCGTGAGGGCCGACGGCGGGGAGCTGCGCACCGCCCGGTTGCGACTGCGGGCGTGGACGACCCGCCGGGACGACCTGGCCCGCCTGGTGGACCTCTACAGCCGCGACGAGGTCACCCGCTGGCTGGGCGGCACACCGTCGGTCACCCCGACCGAGCTGGTCGCCCGGTGGCGCGCGGTGGCCGCGGCCGACGACCGCTTCGGGGTGTGGGCGCTGGAGGTCACCGGCTCGGGCGCCGTGGCCGGCACGGTGCTGCTCAAGCCGCTGCCCGGCGGCGTGGGCGAGGTGGAGGTCGGCTGGCACCTGCACCCGGACAGCTGGGGCCGCGGCTACGCCACCGAGGCGGCGCGGGCGGTGATCGACCGCGGCTTCCTCGCCGGCCTGCCGGAGGTCTACGCCGTCGTCCGGCCGGGCAACGCCGCCTCGGCGGCGGTGTGTGCCCGGCTGGGGATGGCGCCGCTCGGTCGGTTGCGGCGCTGGTACGACGTGGAGCTCGACGCCTTCCGGCTCATGGCGCCGGAGGTCGTCGAGTAGCCCGGCGGAACGGGTGCCGGTGCACGAGCGTCCTCACCCGGGCCAGCGGGCTCGGCTTCGGGCGCGTGCCGCGGACGTCGCCGTGGTCCAGCCGCGTGGCCTCCTCGGGCGTCGGTGCGGTGCCGCCCAGGTGCGCCGGCTGCCACCACAGGTCGTCGGAGCCGGCCGGCTGCTGCGGGTAGGTGCGCTGCGCCTCGTCGAGCAGCTCCTCCAGCGCGGTGCGGATGCGCTGCAGCAGCCGGCGGTGCTCCTCCCCCGGCTCGGGGTGGATCGGGTCGCCCAGGACGACGGTGACCGCCACGCCGCGCTGGAGGTTCATCGGGTGGTGCTTGGTGAACACCCGCTGGCCGCCCCACACCGCCGCGGGGATCACCGGGACGCCGGCGTTGATCGCCATGCGGGCCGCGCCGGCCTTGAGCTCCTTGATGCGGAAGCTGCTGCTGATCGTCGCCTCGGGGAAGACGCCGACGACCTCGCCGTCCTTGAGCGCGCGGACGGCGAGGTCGAACGACGCCGCGCCGGCCTTGCGGTCGACCGGGATGTGGTGCATCGCCCGCATCAACGGCCCGGACACCCCGTGCTTGAAGACCGAGATCTTGGCCATGAACCGGACCAGCCGGTGCTGCGGCAGGGCCGCCAGCCCGAGGAAGGTGAAGTCCAGGTAGCTGACGTGGTTGCTGCAGATGACCGCGCCGCCCGTCGTCGGCACGTGCTCGGCGCCGCGGACGTCGAACCGGAAGCCGAGCAGCCGGAAGACGACCAGCACCAGCCGGATGATCGACCGGTAGGGACGGTCGCGGGGGTCCGGGCGGGGGCCGAAGAGGTCCCGGCGGACGACGTCGCGCCAGCGGGCGGTGTACATGGCGGGACGATAGCCGCCCGCCTGGACGGCGCGCGCGGCGCCGGCGTCCGGCGGTCCCCATGGCCTGGCCCCGCTCCTCGCTCGCGGAGCTCCCTGCGATGGTTGCCCGGCTGTCGTCAGGCGTGCGTCACCTCGACCGCGGCGCGCACCACCGCGGTCAGGTCGCCGGTCTGCGCGTGCACCCGGCGCTGCAGGTCCGCGCCGGTGCCCCGGTCCAGGACCGCGGCGACGCCGCCGGCGACCCGCTGCTCGTCCCCGGCGGCGGCCAGCGCGGGCCGCACGTGCTCCAGCAGCGCGGTGACGACCTCCGCGGCCGGCGCGGGACGGCCCGTGGCGGGGTGCACGAGGTCCCCGGTCAGGCCGGAGCGGCTGGCCCGCCAGCCGGCCATGCGGACCACCTCGCTGCGGACGGCGGGAGCCGGCACGCCCCCTCGCCACTCCCCCGCGGCGGTCTCCACCAGCCCACGCACCAGCCCGGCGAGGGTGACGGCGTCCTCGGCGTACAGCGCGACGTCGGCGACCCGCACCTCGACGGTGGGCCAGCGCTCGGAGAGCCGGGCGTCGAAGTACACCATCCCGGTGTCGACGATCGTCTCCGTCGCCAGCAGCTGGTCGACCAGCCGGTGGTACGTGGCCGCGTCGCCGAACAGCTCGTTGGGCCCGGCCGACGGCCAGCGGCCCCAGGCCTGGGCGCGGTAGCTGGCGTGCCCGCTGTCCTCGCCCAGCCAGAACGGCGAGTTGGCGGTCAGCGCGGTCAGCACCGGCAGCCAGACGCGGATCCGGTCGAGGACCGCCACGCCCTCCTCGTCGTCCTCGACCGAGACGTGCACGTGGCACCCGCAGGTGAGCTGGTCGGCGGCGGTGAGCCCGAAGGTGTCGGCCATCTCCGTGTAGCGCCGACCCGGCGTGTCCTGCGGCTCGACGCGCACCGGGGAGCTGGCCAGCGCCGCCACCCGGGCGCCCACGCCGCGGGCGGCTGCGTCCGCTCGCGCCCGCCAGTGCCGCAGGTCGGCGGCGACGTCGTCCAGCGCCGTGCACACCCGGGTGCCGAACTCCAGCTGCTGGGCCTTGAGCTCGGGCACCAGCCGGCCGACCGGGTCGCCGGCCTCGGACCCGCGCGCTTCGTCGTCCCCCCGCTCGGCGCGGTCGTGCTCGGCCACGGTCTCGCCCTCGCCGCGGCGGGCCGCGACCTCGAGCGCGGCCGGCCCCAGTGGCACCGGCCGTCCGGAGGCGTCGACCACCAGCAGCTCCTCCTCGACACCCACGGTCCGCACGCCGCCCAGCATCGCCAGCCGCGGAGGACGGCGCGCGCCGAGTCGGTGATCCCCCCGCCGCGGACGTGGTCTTCGGTGTGCTGTTTGTGTCGTTGTGGGTCTTTGCTCCTCGCATGTCGGTATGTCGATATGTTGGGCATAACGGTAGAGTGACGCGCATGGCCGACCGATGGGCACAGCCGCTGCCGGCGATGCCGGCTCCACCTCCCGAGCGGGCCTGGCAGCGCCTGCCCGTCCCCCCGGGGTACGAGGTCCAGTGGCGCCGGCTGATCGACGCGGCACTCGAGGTCGGCATGGGGCCGGACTCCCTCGTCGAGGAGGGGATGGACCCGATCGCGGCGGCGCGCGGGTGGAAGCCGGCCACCGTCGCCCTCTACAGCAAGGTGGCCCGGTACGGCGGGATCGCGCTGCCGATGGTGCGGACGCCCGAGCCCGACCCGCTGACCCTGGAGCTGCGGCCCCTCTCCCAGATACGCAGCGAGGACCCCGAGCACCTGCGCACCGTGGCGTGGTGCGCGCTGGCCCTGGGCTGGCCCGCGACCGTCGGGCAGTTCCGGTCGCTGCGCCGCGACCAGGTGCACCCCACGGCGCGGCGGGTCGTCGTCCGCACCGACGACGGCGAGTGGTCGGTACCCGGCGCGCTCACCGCCTGGCACGCCTGGGAGGAGTGCCGCGCCCACTTCCCCGCGCTGGCCGACAGCCCGTGGGTGCTGCCGGCACTGCGGCGGGGGCCGGGTCCGGCCTCGGCCGTGGGGGCACAGCTGTCCAGCCAGGCGCTGCAGGTGACCTTCGCCAAGCACGCCGTGCGCACGGGGCAGCACCTGCGGCTCACGGCACCGCCGTCGCGGCGCGAGTGGGCCGAGGCGCTCGCCGTGCAGTACCTGACCCTCTCCTACGACTCCTACCGCCGGCTGGCCCTCGCCGCCGGGGCCGAGCCGGTCGCCCCCCGGGGCGCCGTGCGCGCCAAGCGGAGCGTCGCCCGCGCGGCGCGAGAGGCCGAGGGTCGCCGCTCCTGACCCGGGTCCTGCTGGAGCTCTTCTGTCGTCGCTGGAGTCTTCCTTGCCCCGTATTCGTAGCGATCAGTTGGGGATAACGGTAGTACGTCGAGCGCGGGCGTCCCCGGACGGCGTCCTGCGTGGTGGCGGGTCAGAGCAGCGGGAGCTGCTCGCCTGCCGGCTCGTCGGCGGGTGGTGCCTGCGACGCCTGGCGGCCCGGGCGGGTGGCCGGCAGGCTGCCGGCCGGGAAGTCGCGGTCCCCGTCCGTGGGAATGCCGGTCGCTGCTCCGTCGGCGTCGACGCCGCGGGCCGCTCCCCCGGCCTGCCGGTCCAGCCCGTACCGGGCCAGCAGCGGGGCCACCCGCTGGGTCAGCCAGCTGCGGTACTCCGGTGCCACCACCGACCCGCGGCGGTAGAGCTGCTGGTAGCGCGGCACGAGCTGCGGGTGCTCGCGGGCCAGCCAGGCGGAGAACCACTCCCGGGCCCCGGGGCGCAGGTGCAGCGGGACGACGGTGACGCCGGTGGCGCCCGCCTCCGCGATCGCCCGCAGCGCGGCGTCCAGGTCGGCCAGCCGGTCGGTCAGCCCGGGGAGCACCGGGGCGAGGAACACCCCGCAGGACAGGCCGGCGTCGGCGATGGCCCGCACCAGCTCCAGGCGGGCCCTCGGGCCGGGCACCCCCGGCTCGAGCGAGGCGTGCAGGTCCTCGTCCCAGACGGCCAGCGAGACACCCAGCCCGATCGGGACGTCACGGGCCGCGGCGGCCAGCAGCGGGAGGTCCCGCCGCAGCAGGGTGCCCTTCGTCAGGACGGAGAACGGCGTGCCCGAGCCGGCCATCGCGGAGATCACCCCGGGCATCAGCCGGTACCGACCCTCGGCCCGCTGGTAGGGGTCGGTGTTCGTGCCCAGCGCGACGTGCTCGCGCTTCCATGACGGCCGGGCCAGCTCGCGGCGAAGGACGTCGGTCAGGTTGGTCTTCACGACCACCTGGGTGTCGAAGTCACGGCCGGTGTCCAGCTCCAGCCACTGGTGCGTGCTCCGGGCGTAGCAGTTGTGGCTGACCACACCGTTGGCGATGAAGTCGCCGGTGCCGGTGGTGATGTCGTACATCGGCATCTCGAGGCCCAGGTGCTGCACCTCTACGACGCGGAGGTCGGCATCGCTCTTGACCGCGAGCCCGTCGAGCGAGCACTTGCGGCGGATCGCCGGGTCGACCAGGTGGATGAACCTGAGGTGTTCACGGAGCCCGCCGCGAACGCGGACACAAGCCAGGCCGTTCGTCCGCTTCCGATCCTCGAGGACCGCGTCGAAGCCGAACGCCCTCAACGCCTCGCGGGTGCGGCCGAGGATCCCCGGATCGGTGTTCGTGACACGCAAGACGTGTTGGCCACGACTGCCCTCAGCATCGAAGACTCCCGCCAGGAACCCGCGCTGCCATGCGGTCGTGGGAGCAGTCGGCCATTCCACGAGCTCCGCGACACGTGCCACCGACTGGGCGGCAGAGGTCCGGATGGCCGTCATGGGCCGTCGATCGGCGGAGGCAGGCGCGAAGGCGAACCTGTCCGTACGCACACCCTCCGTGGCGAGGTAGGTCTGTGTGCGGTCCAGTGCCTCGACGTCGGCCAGCGCGAGGCGGAACCGGTGCTGGTCGCCGTGTCGCCGCCCCGCCCGCTGATAGCGGTACACCTTGAGATGTCCGTCTCCGCGGACCATGCCGGCCAGGTAGCCGCGGCGATAGTCCGCACAGACGTCGAACGCTTCAGCCGACCGGCCGAAACCGAGCAGCTTGTCATTCGTCGTGAGATGCGGACGCTGCTGAGGACCGCCCATGGCCCCTGTGACGTGCTTCCACCCGCGCCGGGTGAGGAACCGGTGGTCCCCACTCGCGACGAGCTCCGTCCCGTCTGCGAGATGTACCCGGTGAGCCGGCTTCACCGTGGCCCAGTGCGCCAACACTTCCGTCGTCACATAGCGCCGGTAGCGCCCGCGCGCCTCAGTTCCGACGATGCGGTCGCCTACCTGGAGGTCTGCGATACGTCGCTGACTGCCGTCGGCCATGAGGACGCAGGTGTCTCCCCAGACGCAATAGGTGCACGCATGCGAGCAGCCCCG
>DASQNB010000388.1:0-5962 GCA_035645175.1 Geodermatophilus sp. | reverse complement strand
CACCTCCGGCGGCATCGGCGGCAACCACGACCTGGTCCGGCAGAACTGGCCGGCCCGCCTCGGGCCCGCGCCACAGCGGCTGCTCTCCGGCGTCCCGGCGCACGTCGACGGCCGGATGCTGCAGACCACCGAGGCAGCCGGAGCGAACCTGATCAACCGCGACCGGATGTGGCACTACACCGAGGGCATCGCCAACCACTCGCCGGTCTGGCAGCGGCACGGCATCCGGATCCTGCCCGGTCCTTCGTCGCTGTGGCTGGACGCGACCGGCAAGCGGCTGCCGGTGCCGCTGTTCCCCGGCTTCGACACCCTGGGCACGCTCGCCCACATCGGGCAGACCGGCCACGAGCACACCTGGTTCGTCGCCACGCACAAGATCGTGGAGAAGGAGTTCGCGCTGTCGGGCTCCGAGCAGAACCCCGACCTCACCGGCAAGGACGTCAAGCTGCTCCTCGGCCGGGTCAGGGCCGGCGTCGCCGCCCCGGTGCAGGCCTTCCTCGACCGTGGCGAGGACTTCGTCGTCGCGCGGACCCTGCCCGAGCTGGTCGCGGGGATGAACCGGGTCACCGGCGGTACCCCCGAGCTGCGCCTCGAGGACGTCGAGCGCGAGGTCGTGGCCCGCGACCGCGAGGTCGCCCACCCGTTCACCAAGGACCTGCAGGTCACCGCCATCCGCGGCGCGCGCAACTACCTCGGCGACAAGCTCATCCGGGTGGCCCCGCCGCACCGGCTGCTGGACCCCGAGGCCGGGCCGCTGGTCGCCGTCCGGCTCAACCTGATCACCCGCAAGACCCTCGGCGGGCTGGAGACCGACCTGTCCGGCCGCGTGCTGCGGGCCGGCGGCGCGGTCTTCCCCGGCCTCTACGCCGCGGGCGAGGCCGCCGGCTTCGGCGGCGGCGGCATGCACGGCTACCGCTCGCTGGAGGGCACGTTCCTGGGGGGCTGCCTGTTCTCCGGCCGCACGGCGGGCCGCGCCCTGGCGGCGGCGCTGTGAGGACGACGCGCGAGGGAGCATCGCAGGGAGCGCCAGCGACCGAGGAGCGGATCGAGTGCGGAGTCGAACGGTGGACGCTGTGAGCGCCCCGCCGGACCCCTGGTCGGACCCGGCCACGGAGACCGAGCCGGGCGCCCCCTACGCCGGTCCGCCGCCGACGACGCCGTACCGGCCCGCCCCGGGGGGCTGGCCGGGCCAGGCCGCTCCGTACGCGCAGGCCTGGCCGCAGCCCTGGCCCCAGCCGTGGCCGCCGCCCCCGGTCCGCCCGGGGCGCCCGGGGCAGGTCGTCGGAGCCGCGGTGCTCGCCTTCCTGCAGGCCGCGGCCGTGGCGCTGGCGACCGCCTACCTGCAGCTGCTGGGCTCGGTGTTCTCGCTGGCCGCGGACCAGCCCGGCTTCCCGGCCGACGGCGCCGCCCTGGCCGCCGAGGCGGGCACGCTGGCCGTCGTGCAGCTGGTCTCGGTGGTCGTCCTGGTGGCCGGCGGGATCCTGGCGCTGACCCGCCGCAGCCCCCTCGCCCGGTGGACCCTGGTCGCCGCCTTCGCCCTCCAACTGGCCCTCGCCGCCTACTGGGGGGTGCGCCTGCTGACCGTCCTCGGCGCGGGCGTCTTCCCGGTCCTCGTGCTCTTCCTCGCCGCGGCCCCGGCCGTCGCGTTGGGACTCGCCGTCGGCCGACCCGCCCGGGCCTGGTTCGACGGCGGCCCCGCCGGGGGGAGCGCGCCGCACCGGTGACCCGGCCGGCCGGCGGCGGGTGGGACGATCGGGCGCATGTCCGCCGCCCCCGCCGCCGAGTCCGCCCTGGACCCCGCGGTCGCCGCGCTCCTGCGCCGCGACCCCGCCGGGCTGGTCGCCGCCGTCGTCCAGCAGCACGACACCGGTGAGGTGCTCATGGTCGCCTGGATGGACGACGAGGCGCTGCGCCGCACGCTGACCACCGGCCGGGCCACGTACTGGTCGCGCAGCCGGCGCGAGTACTGGGTCAAGGGCGAGACCTCCGGGCACCGGCAGTGGGTCCGCGACGTCCGGCTGGACTGCGACGGTGACGCCCTGCTGGTCCTCGTCGACCAGGAGGGCCCGGCCTGCCACACCGGCGAGCGCTCCTGCTTCCACCGCGAGCTGGAGGTCACCCGTGCGGCTCGGTGAGACCTCCCCGTCGCGGGAGGCGTTCGCGGCCCTCGACCAGCCGATGGTCCCGGTCACCCGCCGGCTGCTGGCCGACGGCGAGACCGCGGTCGGCATCTACCGCAAGCTCGCCGGCAACCGGCCGGGCACGGTGCTGCTGGAGTCCGCCGAGCAGGGCAAGCAGTGGAGCCGGTACAGCTTCGTCGGCGTGCGCAGCGCCGGGGTGCTCACCGAGCGGGACGGCGCCGCGCTGTGGCTGGGGGAGGAGCTGCCCGGCCTCACCGACGACCTCCCCGAGGACCCGCTGGCCGCCGTCCGCACGCTGTCCCGCCGGCTGCGGTCGCCGCGCCGTCCCGACCTGCCCCCGCTGACCGGCGGACTGGTCGGCTACCTCGGCTACGACGTCGTCCGGCGGCTGGAGCGGCTGCCGGTCACCAGCACCGACGACCTCGGCATGCCAGAGCTGGCGCTGATGCTGGTCACCGACCTGGCCGTCCTCGACCACCACGACGGCACGGTGCTGCTCATCGCCAACGCGGTGCGTGGGGGTGGTGAGGGCGGGGAGGGGCATGGCGCCGCCGGCTACGACGACGCGGTGACCCGGCTCGACGCGATGGCCGCCGACCTGACCAAGGCCGGGCCCTCCGGGGTGGCCACCTTCACCACGGCCACGCCCCCGCCGGTGCAGAGCAACATGGCGCCGGGGGTCTACGAGGACGGCGTGGAGCGGGTGCGCGAGCACATCCGGGCGGGCGACGCCTTCCAGGTGGTCCTCGCCCAGCGCTTCGAGCTGCCCACCGAGGTCGAGGCACTGGACCTCTACCGGGTGCTGCGGGCGACCAACCCCTCGCCGTACATGTACCTGCTGCGCTTCGCCGGCCGCGAGTCGCCGTTCGACGTCGTCGGCTCCTCGCCCGAGGCGCTGGTGACGGTGACCGGCAGCTCGGCCGTCGTCCACCCGCCGGCCGGCACCCGCCCGCGCGGGGCGACCCCGGAGGAGGACGTGCGGCTGGCCGAGGGTCTGCTGGCCGACCCCAAGGAGCGCGCCGAGCACGTGATGCTGGTCGACCTGGCCCGCAACGACCTGGGCCGGGTCTGCGTGCCGGGCTCGGTCGAGGTGCCCGACTTCATGCGGATCGAGCACTACAGCCACGTCATGCACCTGGTGTCGACCGTGGCCGGCGAGGTCGCGCCGGAGTGGGACGCCCTCGACGTCTTCGACGCGACCTTCCCCGCCGGCACCGTGTCCGGGGCGCCCAAGCCGCGCGCCATGGAGATCATCGAGTCGCTGGAGCCCACGCGGCGGGCGCTCTACGCCGGCACCGTCGGTTACGTGGACGCCAGCGGTGACCTGGACATGGCCATCGCCATCCGGACGGCGGTGCTGCACCAGGGCCGGGCCTACGTGCAGGCCGGCGCCGGCGTCGTCGCCGACAGCGACCCGGCCACCGAGGAGGCCGAGACGCGGCACAAGGCGCGGGCGGTGCTGTCGGCCATCGCGACGGCGGAGGGGATGCGGGAGCTGCCGTGAGCGGGCAGGGGCGTGTGCACCGCAGCGAGCGCCGGCGAGTGAGGAGTGGAACATCCCGCGTGAGCAGACAGTGGGCGCCGTGAGCGCCCGCCGCGAGGTGGCCGCGGCCGTCACCGGCGCCGCGGCGGCCGGCGGGCTGGCACTGTCCACCGGCGGCCAGACCTGGCTGACCGCGACCGTCCAGCGCCCGGCGCCCCTGCCTCCGGTCACCGCGCAGCTGACCGGGTCCGAGCTCGCGCCGCTGGTCCCGGCCGGCGGGCTGCTGCTGCTCGCGGCCGCGGTGGCGCTGCTCGCCGTCCGGAGCGCCGGGCGGGTGCTGGTCGGGCTGCTGGCCGCCGTCGCCGGTGGCGTGCTGGGCTGGTCGGGCCTGCGCGCGCTGCTCACCGACGCGGACGCCACGGCGGCGGGGGCGGTCGCCGCGACACCGGGCAGCACGACCACGGCCTCGCTGCAGGCCGCCTGGCCGGTGCTCGCCCTCGTCGCCGGCCTGCTGGCGGTGGCGGCGGGCCTGCTCACCGTGCTGCGCGGCCGCACCTGGCCGGGCATGGGCCGCCGCTACGAGCGCCCGGCGACCGCGACGGCCGCCCCGCCCCGCCGGCAGACCGACGAGGACCGCGCCCTCGATGCCTGGCGGGCCCTCGACCGCGGGGAGGACCCGACCGCGGACTCCGGCGAACAACGCTGAATACCCAGTACCGCCTGGTCCACACCCCCGACGGCGTGTGCCCCCGCCCCCGCGGACGGCGGGGGAGTCCGCCGCCGCTAGAGTGCATCCACGGATCGGGTCCCGGCCGGGGCCGCGCCCGGAGGTCGGTCTCCAAGGCCCGGCGGGCGGATGACGAGCAGCAGCGGGGAGGACTCGTGTCCGTGCTCGACGAGATCGTCGCCGGCGTCCGTGAGGACCTGGCCGCCCGCGAGGCGACCACCCCGCTGGCGGAGGTCAAGGCCGCCGCGGCGGACGCGCGCCCACCCCTCGACGCGCTCGCCGCGCTGCGCGCCCCCGGCGTCGGCGTCATCGCCGAGGTGAAGCGGCAGAGCCCCTCGAAGGGCGCGCTCGCCGACATCCCCGACCCCGCGGTGCTGGCCCGGCAGTACGCCGACGGCGGCGCGCGGGTGATCAGCGTGCTCACCGAGCGGCGTCGCTTCGGTGGCGGCCAGGCCGACCTCGCCGCCGTGCGCGCGGCCGTCGACGTGCCGGTGCTGTGCAAGGACTTCGTCGTCACCAGCTACCAGGTGCACGAGGCGCGCGCCCACGGCGCCGACGTCGTCCTGCTCATCGTCGCCGCGCTCGAGCAGAACGCGCTGGTCGGCCTGCTGGAGCGGGTCGAGTCCCTCGGCATGACCGCGCTGGTCGAGGTGCACACCGAGGCCGAGGCCGACCGCGCGCTGGCCGCCGGCGCGGCCGTGATCGGCGTCAACGCCCGCGACCTCACCACGCTGCAGGTCGACCGCTCCACCTTCGAGCGGATCGCGCCCGGGCTGCCGTCGGAGGTGGTCAAGGTCGCCGAGTCCGGCGTCCGCGGGCCGCACGACCTCATCTCCTACGCGTCGGCCGGTGCCGACGCCGTCCTCGTCGGCGAGGGCCTGGTCACCGCCGGCGACGCCCGCCAGGCGGTCGCCGACCTGGTCACGGCCGGCGCGCACCCGGCCACCCCGCACACCCCCCGCTGAGGCCGGCCGCCGGACGTCGCCGTGACCGAGGAGCCCTTCCAGCTCTCCTGGGACGACGATGCGAGGGCCGGGTACCTGCCGCTGGCACCCATCGGTCCCGGCGAGGCCGCCCACCAGCGCGTCGTCGGGAACCCGGTCGCGGGGCTCGGCGACCTCGTCCTGGACTTCGACGCCCAGGGCCGCCTGCTCGGGGTCGAGTTCCTCGACCGGGCGGTCACTCCACCGGGACTCGACCCCGCCTGAGCGGGAGGGCGACGCTCACCCCGGACCCCCCAGCTCGGCGCGGGTGACCAGTGCGGTCACCCGGCCCAGCCGGGCCCGGACGTCGTCCGGCAGCTCGTCCACGACGAGGGCCAGGCCGACCACGTCGGCACCCTGCCGCCGGACCAGCTCCGCCGCCACCTCCGCCTGGCTGCCCCGCTCGGCCCAGTCGTCGACCAGCAGCACGCGGTCGCCGGGCCGCAGGACGGCCTGCACGTGCAGCTCGTGCCGGAGGCCGCGGTAGTCGGGTGCGGTCGTGCCGCCCACCGTCGGCCCCGGTAGCCTCCCCGGCCGCTTGCGGACCGGCACGAAGCCCGCGCCCAGGGCCACGGCGGTCGGGGCCCCGACGGCGAACCCGCGGGCCTCGAGCCCGGCCACGTGCGTC
>DASQNB010000387.1:0-3583 GCA_035645175.1 Geodermatophilus sp. | reverse complement strand
GAGTCCGGCCAGACCCGGCTGCCGGTCGCCGCGGCCGACACCGCCCGGCCGGCCACGCCCGCCGCATAGCCGACCAGTCCCGCCCGCGAGCCGCGCAGCGCGGCCACGGCGGGCAGCACCCAGACGGCGGTCAGCCCGGCCGCCACCGCGACGCTCGCCCCCGGCGACCCGCCGACCGAGGCCCACAGCGACTTCGCGTAGCCCGCCCGCAGCGCCGGCCAGCCGTCGTACATCCGGCAGGCAGCCAGCCGCGACCCGTCGACCGGCACCGCCCGACCGCCGGCCCGCTTCACCGCCCGCGCCAGTGCGACGTCCTCGATCACCTCGCCGCGCACGGCGGCGTGCCCGCCGGCCCGCGCGTACGCCGACCGCCGGACGACGAGGAACTGGCCGTTGGCCGCGGTCAGCGACGGCCGCGCCGACCGCTCGGCCAGCCGCACCGGCAGCGTGGTGATCCACAGCCACGGCCCGAGCGGCTGCACGAGGCGCTCGGCCGCGGAATCGGTGACCGGCCGCGGCCAGGGGGAGACCAGGTCCAGGCCGTGCGCGTCGAGGACGGCGACCGCACCGGCCACCGCGTCGGGGAACAGGCGGACGTCGGCGTCGAGGAACACCAGCACGCCGTCGTCGCCGGGATCGCCCGCGTCCGCCCCGGTCGCGCAGGCGTGCGGCTTGCCCAGCCAGCCCGCCGGCGGCTCGTCGGCGGCGACCAGCCGCACCCGCGGGTCGGCGACCGAGCGCACTCCCGCGGCGGTGCCGTCGGTCGAGCCGTCGTCCACCACGACCACCCGCAAGGCGGGGACGCCCTCCTGGGCCAGCACCGCGGCCAGGCAGCCGCCGACCTGCGCCTCCTCGTCGCGCACCGGCAGGACGACGGTGACCGGCCGGCGCACCGGCGGCGGCTGCGCCGGGGGGCGGCGCAACAGCGTCACGTTGACCGCGGCGTGCAGCGCACCGGCGACCGCGGTGCCGGAGAGCACCCGCAGCAGCCGGCTGCTCACGACCGGCGGGCCTGCACCGCCAGGGCGACCAGCACCGGGACGGCGAGCAGCACGCCCCACGCCGCCGACCCGGGCAGCCCCAGCCAGCCGGCGTGCGCGAGCGCCCCGCCGAGGGTCATCCAGGCCAGCACCAGCAGCGGCGCGCCGTCGCCGGTGCGCGGCGGCTGCAGGGCGGTGCGGGCCACCAGCAGGTCGAGCAGCGTCATGAGGACCAGTCCGGCCAGCAGCCAGCCGGCCAGGTTGGTCAGCGGCACCGTGTCGATGCCCGGCAGCGAGGGCTGCGGGTGCGCCCAGGTCCAGTAGCCGGCCTGCACCATCTGCGGGTCGAGGACGACGTCCCAGCCGGCGAACACCGCGGCGGCGACCGCGACGCGGGCCGGCCGCTGCCGGGCGGGCCGGACGCCGCGGGTGAGCCGGCGGGCCAGCAGCCAGCTCGGCCAGGCCATCATCAGCCAGGCCAGCGGCACGAGGAACGGGACGCCGAGCAGCGTGGGCCCGAGGTCGTCGCTGTAGGTGTACTCGCCGTAGGGGAAGCCGGTGGCCAGCCCGACCGACTCGAACGCCACCGCGGTCGCCGCGGTGACCAGCAGGACGCCGGCTCCGGTGCGCGCCCCCCGGCTGACCGCCGCGTGCACCACCGAGGTCGTCGAGCCGAGCAGCACGATGGCCCAGCTGACCGCGTCCCGGGCCGCCCCGGGGTCGAGCAGCGGATAGGCGATCGCGGTGAGCACGAGCAGCACCGCCGGCACCCACGGGAGCGCGGCCGACCGGCTGCCGGGCCGCGCGACGAGGAGACCCGTCACTTCCGCACCCGGGCCAGCCCCCGCGCGAGCACCTCGCGGGCACGGACCGCCACGCCCCGGTCGCCGAGCACGGTGCGGGCCGCCGTCCGCCCCGAGTTGCCCGACACCCCGCCGCCGGGGTGGGTGGAGGCGCCGGCGAGGTAGAGGCCGGCCAGGCCCGGCACCCGGTAGCCCGACAGCGCCGGCGTCGGCCGGAAGCCGAACATGCTGGCCAGCCCCATCTCCACGTGCATGACGTTGCCACGCAGCAGCGACAGTTCCCGCTCGAGCAGCAGCGGGGTCTGCACGTAGGTGCGCTGCACCGAGGCGGCGAAGCCGGGCGCGAAGCGGTCGACGGTGGCGATGAGCCGGCCGGCCTCGGCCTCGGCCAGCGCGTCCCAGTCGGCGCCGTCGGCCAGTGCGTAGGGGTACCACTGGCCCCACACGGTGACCACGTGCTGCCCGGGCGGGGCGAGGGTGTCGTCGGTGGCGGAGAAGCACATCGCCAGCGGCACCGGCTCGCGCGGCAACCGGCCGGCCAGCCAGTCGCCGTGCGCGGCGGCCAGCTGCGCCCGGTCGGTGCACAGCAGCTGCAGCCCGCCCAGCGCCGCCGCCGGGTCGACCCCGGGGTAGGCCGGCGGGGCGTCGGTGAGCGCCCGGACCACCAGGCCGAAGCCGTTGCCCACCGGTGGAGCGGCGTCGGCCAGCGCCGGCGGGGCGTGCTCGCCGGCCAGGTCGCGGGTGGCCAGCACGTGGCACGCGGCAACGACGACCGGGGCCGCCACCCGCCGTCCCGACACGGTCTCGACGCCGGTCACCCGGCCGTCCTGCACCAGCAGCCGCGCGGCGCCGTCCCCCAGGGTCACGTGCCCGCCGTCGGACTCCAGCCGGGCGCGCAGCGCCTGGGTGAGCCCGCCCGAGCCGCCCACCGGGTGGCCGGGCGGGACGTCGTGCAGCAGCGTCGCCCAGGCGACCATCGCCGCGGTGCCGGGCTCGGACATCGGCGGGCCGGACTGCGCGCCGAACCAGGCCAGTGCCGCCTTGAGCCGCTCGCTGGTGAACCAGCGGTCCAGCAGCGCGTCGCCGGAGCCGAGGAAGTCGACGGCGATGTCGCCGCCGGAGGTCCGCGGCCGGCCGTCGGCGGGCGCGCCGATCGGCCAGAAGGAGCGGGCCAGGCCGCCCACCGTCGGCCGCCGCGCGAAGGAGCCGACGACGGCGCGGCTGCGCGGGGCCCACACCGCCACGAAGCGGCGGTAGGCGGCGGCGTCCTCCGCGCCGCAGGCGGCGGCGATCGAGGCGCAGGTGGCGTCGAGGTCCACGGAGAAGACCAACGGCCGGCCGTCGGGGCCGGGGTCGCCGGGGGAGGGGGCGGGCGCGAAGCCCCACGGGTCGCAGTCGACGTAGCGCAGGCCGTGGGCGGCGAGGTCGAGCTCCTCGACGATGCCGCTCTGCCGGACGATGACGTGCGCGCTGGAGCCGCGGTCGACGCGGACGCCGGGCCAGCGCTCCACGGTGGAGACCGCGCCGCCGAGCACCTCGTCGCGCTCGAGGACCTCCACCCGCAGCCCGGCGCGGGCCAGGTAGCAGGCGGCGACCAGCCCGTTGTGCCCGGAACCGACGACGACGGCGTCGACGGAGACGTCGTGCGCGCTCACGCGGGGTCGGGCCGGGGCGCCGGGGACGGCAGCGGCAGGCGGGCACCGAGGACCGCGAAGGGCCGCGAGTCGCCGGGGAAGCGGTGGTTGCGGGCCAGGTCGACGAAGCCGTCGGCGTGGTACAGCCGGAAGGCCTTGGTGTCGT
>DASQNB010000386.1:0-14035 GCA_035645175.1 Geodermatophilus sp. | reverse complement strand
CGTCGAGCCGAACTGGCTGGTGACGACGAGCTCCACGGCCTGGATCAGCAGCTCGAGGTCGCCGCCGATGTCCTCGTCGATCTCCTTCTGCTCGCCGGCGGCGGCGCTGAAGACCTCCTCGCGGTACTCCGGCTCGGCCTGCCGCTTGGTGAACTCGACGACCGCCTCGATCTCGGCGTCGGAGACGTAGGCGCCCTGCACGCGCATCGGCTTGCCCGCGCCGATCGGCAGGAACAGGGCGTCGCCCATGCCGATCAGCTTCTCCGCGCCGGGCTGGTCGAGGATGACCCGGCTGTCGGTGAGGCTGGAGGTGGAGAAGGCCAGCCGCGAGGGCACGTTGGCCTTGATCAGGCCGGTGACGACGTCGACCGAGGGCCGCTGGGTGGCCAGCACCAGGTGGATGCCGGCCGCACGCGCCTTCTGCGTGATCCGGACGATCGACTCCTCGACGTCGCGCGGGGCGACCATCATCAGGTCGGCGAGCTCGTCGACGATCGCCAGGATGTACGGGTAGGGCCGGTACACCCGCTCGCTGCCCGGCGGGGCCACGATCTCGCCGCGCTCCACCTTGCGGTTGAAGTCGTCGATGTGCCGGACGCCGGTGGCGCGCATGTCCTGGTAGCGCTGCTCCATCTCCTCGACCAGCCAGGCCAGCGCGGTGGCGGCCTTCTTGGGGTCGGTGATGATCGGCGTGATCAGGTGCGGGATGCCGTCGTACGGGGTGAGCTCGACCATCTTCGGGTCGATGAGGATCATCCGCAGCTGGTCCGGGGTCGCCCGCAGCAGCAGCGAGGTCAGCAGCGAGTTGACGCAGCTGGACTTGCCGGCGCCGGTGGCACCGGCGACCAGCAGGTGCGGCATCTTCGCCAGGTTGGCGCAGACGAAGCCGCCCTCGATGTCCTTGCCCAGCCCGACCAGCATCGGGTGCGGGTCCTGCTTGGCGACCTGGGAGCGCAGCACGTCACCCAGGCTGACCATCTCGCGGTCGGTGTTGGGCACCTCGACGCCGACGGCGGACTTGCCCGGGATCGGCGCGAGGATGCGGATGTTGTCGTTGGCCACCGCGTAGGCCATGTTCTTGGTCAGCGCGGTGATCTTCTCGACCTTGACCGCCGGGCCCAGCTCGATCTCGTAGCGGGTGACCGTCGGGCCGCGGGTGAAGCTGGTGACCGCGGCGTCGATGTTGAACTGCTCGAGCACCCCGGTGATGGCATCGGTCGCGGCCTCGGTCGCCTTCGAGTTCTTCTTCGGCGGGTCGCCGGGGCGCAGCACGCCGACCGAGGGCAACGTGTACTGGCCCTCCACCGGCTCGATGCGCAGCTGCTGGGGCTCCTCGATCGGCGGGAGGTCCTCGGCCGGGGCGGTGCGGTCGACCACCGCTGGCCGGCGGGCCGGGACCGGCGGGGGCGGCGGCTCGGAGCGGACGGCCTCGGGGGCCTCGTCCAGCGCCGCGTGGTCGATGGCCGGCACGCTCTCCACCGGGCCGGTGTCCATCAGGTCGTCCGACAGCGACCGGCGGCGGGAGCGCGGCACCGGCGCCGGCTCCTCCTCGTCCGCCCAGTCCTCGTCGTCGTAGGCGTCCTCGTCCTCGCGTGCCTGCCCCAGCAGGCGGTCGCCGAGCTCGCGCAGCCGCTCGGGGATCTGGTGCACCGGCGTCGCGGTCAGCACCAGCAGGCCGAAGAAGGCCAGCAGGACCAGCAGGACGACGGCGACGACGGCGCCCACGCCGGCGACCAGCGGGGTCGCCGCCGCCCAGCCGACCAGCCCACCGGAGCCGGGCTCGTCCTCGGACGGGACGGCGCCCTCGCCGACGACCTGGGCGATCCCCAGCACCGACACGACCAGGCACAGCCAGCCGATCGCCAGCCGGCCGCGAGCCTCGGGACGCGGACCGCGGCGCAGCAGCCGCAGCGCGGCGAGGAACAGCACGACCGGTAGGACGACGACCAGCGAGCCGACGATCCAGCGGAGCCCGCCGGCGAACGCGGCACCGACCGGGCCGATGCCGTTGCTCCAGGCGGCCGCACCGAGGACGACGGCCAGGCCGAGGACGGCCAGACCGACGCCGTCGCGGCGGTGCTCGGGGGCCAGCGGCTCGGCCTCCTCCGGGCGGGCGACCGAGCGGGCCAGCCCGCCGGCGCCGCGGGCCAGCAGCGACCAGCCGCCGCTGACCACGCTCCACAGACCCGGGCCGGAGTTCTTCGACGCGGGCTTGCGGGCGGCGGGCTTGCGGCCGCCGGCGGCGGGGCGCTTGGCAGGCGGGCGCTTCCGGGACGCGGTCGCCCCGGAGCCCGACCGGCCGCGCGCGGACGACCGGCCCGAGGGTCGGGTCGTCGTCGTGCGAGCAGGCATACGTCGACGGTAATGGCCCGGAGGCCGCCCCGACGGCAGGTGCAGCACGTCCGCGCGCCGGGGGGCGCGGAACGGTTCGGCACGTCTCGGCTTCAGCCCGACGCCGGGACGCCGATGGAGGGAGGTGCTGTTCGGCAGACTGCGTCCCCCTCGGTCCTCGACCCCGGTCGTCCCCCGGCCCCGGGGCGAGGCGCTCCCGCTGGAGGTCGACACCGGCGTGCTGGCGGAGTACGGCCTCCCCGAGCACGCGCCGGTCGAGGCGCTGCGGGCCATCACCAGCGTCGCGGCGGCGCTGTGCGACGTCCCGTCGGCGGTGGTGAACCTGCTCGACGGGTGCTTCCAGCACCAGGTCGGTTCCACCGGCGGGACCGACGGTCCCCAGGACTTCTCCGACTCCATGTGCGGCGTGGCGGTCCGCGAGCCGCGGTTGCGCTACCTGCCCGACGCCACGCTCGAGCCGGCCTTCGCCGGCAACCCGTTCGTGCACGGCCCCTCGGCCTCGGTCCGGCTGTACGCCTCCGCGCCGCTCGTGGTCCGCGACGGCCGCGTGCTGGGGACGCTGTGCGTCCACGGCCCGACGCCGGGGCAGCTGCGGCCCGACCAGCTGGCCGCGCTCGCGAGCCTGGCCGACCAGGCCGTCGCCCTCGTCGAGCAGTCGCGGGACGCCCGCGAGGCCGGGCGCCAGGCCGCCCTGTTCCGGCTGATCGCCGAGGGCTCGGCCGACGTGCTGTCCCGGCACCGCATGGACGGCACGCTCGTGTGGGTGAGCCCCTCGGTGCGCGCCGTGCTGGGCTCCTCCCCCGAGGACGTGCTCGGGTCCGACGTCGTCGACCGGGTGCACCCCGACGACGCCGAGGGGCTGCGGGACGCCGTCCGCTCGGTGGGCGCGACCGGCGCCGCGGCGAGCGCACTGGTGCGCGTCGCCCACGCCGACGGGTCCTGGCGCTGGCTGGAGTGCAGCCTCGGACGGATCCGCGACGCCGACGGCAGCGGCCCGGAGCTGCACTGCGTCGCGCGGGACGTCAGCTCCCGCGTCGCGGCCGACCGGGCCCGCTCGGAGTCCGAGCACCGCTACCGCGAGCTGGTCGAGCAGACGACGGCCGCGCTGGTCGTGCACGTCGACGGGTTCGTCGTCTACGCCAACACCGCCGCGGCACAGCTGCTGCGCGGCGAGCGGGCGGCCGACCTGCTCGGCCTGCCCATGATCGGCGTGACCGACCCCGAGCTGTCCGACCTCCCCGGTGAGCGGGTGGTGTGGACCTCGGCCGGCGAGGACAGCGGCCCGCGCCGCCGGCGGCTGCGCCGGCTGGACGGCACCTGGGTGCAGGTCGAGATGTCCGACACCCCCGTCGAGTTCGACGGGCAGCTCGGCGTCCAGTGCGTCATCCGGGACACGACCGAGCAGGAGGCCGCCCGCGAGGCGCTGCGGGCCTCCGCCGAGCAGCACCGCGTCCTGTTCGAGGAGGCCTCGGTCGGCATGGCCGAGGCCGACCCGGCCGGGATCGTGCTGCGGGCCAACGCGGCGCTGGCGGACATGCTCGGCTTCCCGGGCCCGGAGGCCCTGGTCGGCCGGCCGGCCGGCGACCTGCTGGTGCCCGACGCATGGTCCGAGCTGGGCCGGACACAGGCCCTGCTGGCGGCGCAGGACCTGGACCGGTGGGACCACGACCGCGCCGTCTACCGCGCCGACGGCAGCAGGCTGGAGGTCGCGATGTCCGGTCGCGTGCTGCGCGACGCGGCCGGGCGGCCGGCCCGCTACCTGGTCACCCTGGTCGACATGACCGAGCGGGTCGCGGCCCGGCACGCCCTGGAGGCGGCCAACGCCGACCTCGTGCTCGCGCGGGACGAGGCCGAGCGCCGGGGCGCGCTCACCGCCGCCGTCCTGGACACGATCGACGTGGGGATCGTCGCCTGCGACGCCGACGGCCGGCTCACCCTGTTCAACCGCGCCAGCCGGGACTTCCACGGCGTGGCGGAGGACGGGACGCTGACCTCGGCGGAGTGGGCCCGCGCGTACTCGCTGTACACCGAGGACGGCGCCCCCATGACCCGTGAGGAGATCCCCCTGGTGCGGGCGCTCACGGAGGGCGAGGTCCGCGACGCGCTCCTGGTCATCGCCCCGCCGGGCCGGTCGGCGCTCACCGTGCGCTGCGACGGCAAGGCGCTGCGCGACACCAGCGGCCGGCTGCTCGGCGCGGTCACGGCCCAGGCCGACGTCACCGAGGCCCGGGCCCGCCAGCAGGAGCTGGTCGAGGCCCGCGACCAGGCGCTGGCGGCGACCCGCGCGAAGACGTCGTTCCTCGCCGCGGCCAGCCACGAGATCCGCACCCCGCTCAACGGCGTCCTCGGCATGCTGGAGGTGCTGTCGCTGGAGCCGCTCACCCCGCGCCAGTCGGAGTTCGTGGAGGTCGCCCACCGCTCGGGGCAGCTGCTGCTCCAGCTGCTCAACGACGTCCTCGACCTGTCCAAGGCCGAGACGACCTCCGTGCAGCTCACCCACCGCCCCTTCTCCCCGGCGGAGGTCGCCGGCGACGTCGTCGCCGCGCTCCAGCCCGTGGCCGCACGCAAGCACCTCGCCCTCGACCTCGTGGTCGGCCGGGACGACCTGCTCGGCGGCGACCCGTCGCGGCTGCGGCAGGTGCTGATGAACCTCGTCGGCAACGCGGTGAAGTTCACCGACCGGGGCGGCGTGCGGGTCGACGTGGACGTCGCGCCCCGCGCCGACGCCCGGGTGCTGCGGGTGTCGGTGCACGACACCGGCGCCGGCATGGACGCCGAGGAGGTCGGGCGGGTGTTCACGCCGTTCGTGCAGGGCGAGCAGGGAGTCCGCTCCGGCGGCACGGGCCTGGGGCTGGCCCTCAGCCGGCAGCTCGTGGAACTGATGGGCGGCCGCCTGGACGCCGTCAGCGAGCCCGGCCGCGGGTCCACCTTCACCGTGGAGGTCGCCCTGCAGCCGGCGTCCCCCTCCCCGGACTCCACGCCGGCTCCGGAGGCCGCGGTCCCCCAGGAGGACCAGCCGCCGGCGGTCCGACCGTCGCGCCCCCGCGTGCTGGTGGCCGACGACAACGAGGTCAACCTGATGGTCGCCGAGGCGCTGCTGGCCGCCGAGGGGGTCGACGTGGTCACCGTGGCCGACGGCGAGCAGGCCGTGCACGCGGTGCGCGCGGGCGCCTTCGACCTCGTGCTGCTGGACGTGCAGATGCCGCGGATGTCCGGTCTGGAGGCGGCGCAGGCCATCCGCGCGCTCCCGGGCCGGGCGGCCGGCACCAGGCTGGTGGCCCTCACGGCCGGCGCCGCGGACGACGACCGCACCGCCTGCCGGGCGGCCGGGATGGAGCAGGTGCTGGTCAAGCCGGTCACCCGCGCGCAGCTGCGCGCGGTGCTGGCCGAGGACGGGGTACCGGACACCCCGCCGGCCGGGGCCGGCGCGGCCCGGTGAACACCAGCGCGCCGGCAGCCGTACCCCTTCCGACGGGGACGTCGACAGGAGGAGCCGGATGGCGCGACACCAGGCACGGGTCGGTGGCCCGGAGCTCGACGTCCGGGCTGCCTATGCCGCGCACGGCGCCGAGCTCTACCGCTTCGCGCTGCGCCAGCTCGGGGACGGCGGCGCCGCGCAGGACGTCGTCCAGGAGGTGTTCCTGCGGGCGTGGCGCTCCGCGGACGCCTACGACCCGCGGCTGGCCAGCCTGCGCACCTGGCTGTTCGCGATCGCCCGCAACGTCGTCATCGACGAGGCGCGGCGCTTCGCCGTCCGGCCGTGGCAGCGGACGCTGACCGACGTCACCGACACCGACGCCCCCGTCGTCGGGGGCATCGACGAGGCGGTGGTGGACGCCTGGGTCGTGGAAGAGGCACTGCGCCGGATCGGTGAGGACCACCGGACGGCGATCGTGCAGACCCACCTGCGCGGCCGGCCCCACGCCGAGGTGGCCGCGGAACTGGGGGTCCCGGTGGGAACGCTGCGCAGCCGGGTCTTCTACGGCCTCAAGGCACTGCGGCTGGCGATGGAGGAGATGGGGGTGGAACCGTGACCGAGCGGGGAGAGCACCGCAGGATGCGTGAGCAGCTGGGCTGGTACGCCCTCGGGCACGGGACGCCGGAGGAGCGGACCGGCGTCAGCGCGCACCTGGACGGGTGCGCCGCCTGTCGGGCGGAGCTGGCCGAGCTGACCCCGCTGGGCGCCTGGCTGGACCGCGTCGACCCCGACCGGCTCGACGAGCAGCAGCCGATGCCCCCCGCCGGGCTCGAGGACGCGGTGCTGGCCCGGATCGCCGCCGAGGCACGCCTCCGGCGACGCCGCGCGCCCTCCCGCCGGGTGCTGGCCGCGGCCGCCGCCGTGGGCGTGGCCGCGGCCGGCTTCGGCGTCGGGTGGCTGGCCCGACCGGTGCCGGACCCGCCGCCGCTGGAGCCGGTCGCGGTACAGGTCGCCGAGACCGGCATCGAGGCGAGCGCCGACGTCATCCCGCACACGTGGGGCGTGGAGGTGCGGCTGGTCGGCGAGGGCTTCACGGCCGGCGCGGTCTACCGGGTCGTGGTCACCGACGAGGACGGCACACCGGTCCCGGCCGGCCAGTTCCTCGGCGTCGGCCGGGCCGAGCTGCGCTGCAACCTCAACTCCTCGGTGCTGCGCGAGGACGCCACCGGCTTCGAGGTCGTCGCCGCCGACGGCACGGTGGTGGCCAGCTCGGAGCTCTGAGCGCCCCTCTCCGGGCAACGCCGGGCGGACGGCGGCCCCCCTGCAGGTAGAAGGACCCCGGCCTCCTCACCCCTCGCACACTCGGGGTGAGCCTCTGGCCGGGGCCAAGCGGGCCCGGGACGGGGTCCTTCTCAGACCTCGAGGACGGTGGGGATGATCATCGGCCGGCGACGGTAGGTGTCGGACACCCACTTGCCGATCGTCCGGCGGATCACCTGGGAGAGCCGGTGCGGGTCGGTCACGCCGTCGGCCAGCGTGCGCCGCAGGTTCTCCTCGACCAGCCGCAGCGCCGGGTCGAAGACGGCCGGGTCGTCGGCGAAGCCCCGGGCGGAGAGGTGCACCGGCCGCACGATGGTGCGCGTCGAGGGCTCGATGACGACGGTCAGCGCGACGAACCCCTCGTCGCCGAGGATCCGCCGCTCCTGCAGCGACTCCTCCCCCACGTCACCGACGTTGAGGCCGTCGACGTAGACGTCGCCGACCGGCACCGAACCGACGATCGTCGCCTTGCCGTCGACCAGGTCGACCACGACGCCGTTCTCCGCGAGCAGCACCCGGTCGGCGGGCATGCCGGTCTGCTCGGCCAGCGCCGCGTGCGCCCGCAGGTGCCGCCACTCGCCGTGCACCGGCATGAGGTGCCGTGGCTTGGCCACGTTGAGCAGGGTGCGCAGCTCGCCGGCCGGCGCGTGCCCGGAGACGTGCACCCGCGCGGTCTCCTTGTGCACGACGGTGGCGCCGAGCCGGGCCAGCCCGTTGATGACCTTGTAGACGGCGGTCTCGTTGCCGGGCACCAGCGAGGAGGCCAGCACGATGGTGTCGCCGGCCTCGATGGTCACCTGGTGGTGCTCGCCGCGGGCCATCCGCCCGAGCGCGGACAGCGGCTCGCCCTGCGACCCGGTGCTGACCAGCACCACCTGCTCCGGCGGCATGCTGGTCGCCTCGTCCAGGCTCACCATGAGGCCGGGCGCGACGTGCAGCAGGCCGAGGTCGCGGGCCACGCCCATGTTGCGGACCATCGAGCGGCCGACGAGGGCGACCTTGCGGCCGTGGGTCTCCGCGGCGTCGAGCACCTGCTGGATGCGGTGCACGTGGCTGGCGAAGCTGGAGACGATCAGCCGCTGGGTGGCCCGCCGGAACACGTCCTCGAGGACCGGGCCGATCGACCGCTCCGGGGTCACGAACCCGGGGATCTCCGCGTTGGTGGAGTCGGCGAGCAGCAGGTCGATGCCCTCCAGGCCCAGTCGCGCGAACGCGCCGAGGTCGGTGAGGACGCCGTCCAGCGGCAGCTGGTCCATCTTGAAGTCGCCGGTGTGCACCAGGACCCCGGCCGGCGTGTGCACGGCGACGGCCAGCGCGTCGGGGATCGAGTGGTTGACCGAGATGAACTCGCAGTGGAACGGGCCGGCGACGTGGTCGTCGTTGGCCGCCACCTCGACCAGCACCGGGTCCAGCCGGTGCTCGCGCAGCTTGGCCTTGACCAGCGCGAGGGTGAACCGGGAGCCGACGAGCGGGATGTCGCGGCGCATGCGCAGCAGGTACGGGATCGCGCCGATGTGGTCCTCGTGCCCGTGGGTGAGGACGACGGCCAGGACGTCGTCGAGCCGGTGCTCGATGACCCCGAAGTCCGGGAGGATCAGGTCGACGCCGGGCTGCTCGGCCTCCGGGAACAGCACGCCGCAGTCGACGATCAGGAGCTTGCCGTCGAACTCGAGGACGGCCATGTTCCGGCCGATCTCGCCGAGCCCGCCGAGCGCCATGATGCGCAGGCCGCCGGCCGGCAGGGGCGGGGGTGCCTTCAGGTCGAGGTGGGGCTGGCTGACCAGGGCGGTCACAGGGTCGCGCTCACAGGTGGATGCCTCCGTCGGCGAGGTCGGCGCGCAGCTGCGCGACTTGTTCTGGGGTGGCGTCGACCAGCGGCGGGCGCACCGGCCCGGCCGGCAGGCCGAGCTCGCGCAGCGCCGCCTTGGTCATCACCGCGCCCTGGCCGCCGCCCATCACGCCGGCGTACACCGGCAGCAGGCTCTCGTTGACCGCCCGGGCCTTGACCAGGTCGCCGGACTCGACGGCGGCGATCAGCTCGGCCAGCCGCGGGCCGACGAGGTGGCCGACGACGCTGACCACGCCGACCGCCCCGACCGCGAGCAGCGGCAGGTTCAGCACGTCGTCCCCGCTGTAGTAGGCCAGGTCGGTGCGGGCGAGGGTCTGCATCACCGCGCCGAGGTCGCCCTTGGCGTCCTTCACCGCGACGATGCGCGGGTGCTCGGCCAGCCGGGCGAGGGTGTCGACCGCGATCGGCACGACGGAGCGCGGCGGGATGTCGTAGAGCATCACCGGCAGGTCGGTCGCGTCGGCGACCGCGGTGAAGTGGCGCAGCAGCCCGGCCTGGGTCGGCCGGTTGTAGTACGGGGTCACGACGAGCAGCCCGTGCGCGCCCAGCTGCTCGGCCCGGCGGGCGTTCTCGATCGAGTGCGCGGTGTCGTTGGTGCCGACACCCGCGACGACGGTGGCCCGGTCGCCCACCGCGTCCAGGACCGCCTCGAGGACCGCGTGCTGCTCCCCGTCGGCGAGGGTCGGCGTCTCCCCGGTGGTGCCGAGCACCACCAGGCCGTCGTGCGCCTGCCGGTCCACCAGGTGCGCGGCCAGCTCCTGGGCGCCGGCGAGGTCGATCGAGCCGTCCTCGGCGAAGGGCGTCACCATCGCCGTGAGCACGCGCCCGAACGGGCGGGCGGGGTCCCTGGTCATACCGAGAATCTACCGACCCGCCCCGGGCGACACGTCGGCGTCGGTCGCAGCGCGCCCGTACTCCGACACCGCGTACCGCAGCCCGGTGCTCGACACCGTCCACCCGGCCTCGGGGGCGCGCGAGACCCGCACCCACTCCGGCCCCAGCTCCGGGGCCCAGGTGTCGCCCTCGACGGCGGTGTCGACGTCGGTGACCACCAGCCGGTCGGCGTGTGGGAGGAACGCGGCGTAGACCCGGCCGCCGCCGATCACCCAGAGGTCGCCGTCGTCCCGTCGGGCCAGCACCTCGGCGACATCGCCCGCCCGTTCGGCGCCGGCGGCGGCCCACGACCGGTCGGTGGTGAGGACGACGTTGCGCCGTCCGGGCAGCGGGCGGAACCGCTCGGGCAGCGACTCCCAGGTGCGCCGGCCCATGACGACGGTGCCGCCGGTGGTGAGCTCGCGGAACAGGCGCAGGTCCTCGGGCAGGTGCCACGGCAGCCGGCCGGCGGCGCCGATCACGCCGCCGTGGGCCTGGGCCCAGACCAGCCCGACGGCCCCGCCCCCGACCACCCGCGCCTCAGACCGCCACCGCGGCGCGGATCGCCGGGTGGTGCCGGTAGTCGCGCAGGGTGAGGTGCTCGTAGGTGTAGTCGAACAGCGACGGGGCGGGGGCCAGGTCCAGGGCCGGGAAGGGCAGCACCTCACGGGAGAGCTGCTCGCGGACCTGCTCGACGTGGTTGCTGTACACGTGGCAGTCGCCGCCGACCCAGATGAAGTCACCGGGGGCCAGGCCCACCTGGTCGGCGACCATGCGGGTCAGCAGCGCGTAGCTGGCGATGTTGAACGGCACGCCGAGGAACATGTCGGCGCTGCGCTGGTAGAGCTGGCAGGACAGCCGCCCGTCGGCGACGTGGAACTGGAACAGCGCGTGGCACGGTGCGAGCGCCATGTCCGGCAGCGCGGCCACGTTCCAGGCGGAGACGACCATGCGCCGCGAGTCCGGGTCGGTGCGCAGCGTCTCCAGGACGCCGGCGATCTGGTCGACGTGCTCGCCGCCGGGCGTGGGCCACGACCGCCACTGGACGCCGTAGACCGGCCCCAGCTCCCCCTCCGGCGAGGCCCACTCGTCCCAGATGCTGACCTTGTTCTCCTGCAGCCACCGCACGTTGCTCTCACCGCGGAGGAACCACAGCAGCTCGTAGGCGATCGACCGGAAGTGCACCGACTTGGTCGTGACCAGGGGGAACCGCTCGGAGAGGTCGTAGCGCAGCCGCTCGCCGAACAGGCTCACCGTGCCGGTGCCCGTCCGGTCCTGCTTGGGTGTGCCCTGCTCGAGCACCCGCCGCAGCAGGTCCTCGTACTGGCTGTCGATCGGGCCGTCGGTTCCGCTTCCCACGCGCCCGAGCCTACGGGCGGGGGCCGACACCGGATCGGGACACCGGTCACCTGCCGACCGCTCCTGCCCCACCGGCCAGACTCGTCCCCGTGGAGTGGTGGGGTGTGCTCGTCGCGGCCGTCGGCGGCCTGCTCCTGCTCTGGGTCGTCCTGCTCCTGCTGCTGTGGCGGGCCCAGCCGCCGGACCTCACCGTGCGCGAGGCGCTGCGACTGCTGCCCGACCTGGTGCGGCTGGTCCGCCGGCTCGCCGCCGACCGGTCCCTGCCGCGGGGTGTGCGGGTGCGGCTGTGGCTGCTGCTGGCCTACCTGATCTCGCCGCTGGACCTGATCCCCGACGTGATCCCGGTCCTCGGCTACGCCGACGACGTCGTCGTGGTGGCGCTGGCGCTGCGCTCGGTGGTGCGGGTCGCCGGGGCGCCGGCGGTGCAGCGTGCCTGGCCGGGCGGTCCGGCGGGCCTCGCCGTCGTCCGCCGGCTGGCCGGCCTGGCCGACGGCTGAGGCCCCTCAGCGCACGACAGTGGCGAGCTCGGCGGCCAGGTTCCCCCGTTCCTCCACGACAACCGCGTCCAGCAGCATCCAGCCGGCCATGAGCGCCAGCTCGTCGGCGAGGGCGCGGGCCACCTCGGCGCGGGCCACGCCGTCCTCGGCGAACGCCGACCGGACCCGCAGCACCCCGGCCTGCCGGTCGGCCTTGAGGTCGACCCGGGCGACGAGCCGGTCGCCGAGCAGGAAGGGCAGCACGTAGTAGCCGTGCACCCGCTGGGCGGCCGGTGTGTAGATCTCCAGCCGGTACCGGAAGCCGAAGAGCCGCTCCACCCGCGGCCGCTCCCACACCAGGGAGTCGAAGGGGCTCAGCAGCGCCTGTGCCCGCACCCAGCGGGGACGGCGCGCCTCCGGGTGCAGCCACGCGGGTGCGCCCCAGCCGGCCACCTCGACCGGGAGGAGCTCGCCGGCGTCGACCAGCTCGGCGATCGCCGCCCGCGCCGCCGGCGGACGCAGCCGGAAGTAGTCGCGCAGGTCCCGCTCGGTGGCCACGCCCAGCGCGCGGGAGGCGGTGCGCACCAGCTCGCGGACGGCGTCGGCCGGTTCGGGGGTGGGGGCCTGCAGGACGGCGGCCGGCAGCACCCGCTCGGTGAGGTCGTAGACCCGCTCGAACCCCGCCGTCCGGCCCCGGGTGGTGACCACGCCGGTGTAGAACAGCCACTCGAGGGCGACCTTGCCGGCGTGCCAGTTCCACATGCTCCCGGGCCGGTCGGGGCGTGGCTCGGTCAGGTCGCTGGCCTTGAGCGGGCCGACCTCCCGCACCCGATCGAGGACCTCCTGGACGTAGCCCGGCCGCTCCCGCTGGATCCGGACCATCGACCCCCAGGCGTGCTCCTCGGCCGCCGCCATCCGCCAGCGCAGGTGCGGGTGCAGCCGGACCGGCAGCAGCGAGGCCTCGTGCGCCCAGTACTCGAACAGCTCCGGGCGGCGCCGGCCGGCGAGGTCGTCCAGCGTCTCCCGCGGATAGGGCCCCAGCCGGCTGTAGGCGGGCAGGTAGTGCGCGCGGGACAGCACGTTGACCGAGTCGATCTGCAGCACCGCGAGCCGCGCGGTCAACCGGCGCAGCGCGCGCCCGTCGACGACGCCCGGGGGCCGCGGACCGGCGAAGCCCTGCGCGGCGAGGGCGATGCGGCGGGCCAGGGCGGCCGGCAGCCGGTCGGCGACGGGTGCTCCCACGGCCGCCGATCCTGCCCCGGACCTCTGACGCCATCGGCGGGCACCCGGTCGCGGCCTACGCTGCCTGGCGTGCAGCCGACCTCGCCGTTCCCCCGCCGGTCGGGGACCGCGGACGTGTCCGTCCGCCCCGCCCGGCCGGCCGACGCCCCGGCGATCGCCCGCGTCCAGGCGGTCACCTGGCGGACGGCGTACCGCAGCGTCCTGCCGACCGAGGTCCTCGACGGGTGGGACGAGGCCGCGGCCGCGGACACCTGGCGCGCGGCGATCACCGCTCCGCCCACCCCGGGACACGGCGTCCTCGTAGCCGTCGAGCAGGACGTGGTGGTCGGCTTCGCCGCCCACGGACCGGCGGAGCTCACCGGCGACGAGCGCCCCCACCCGGCCGGCCCCAGCAGCGAGGTCGCCACCCTGCTGGTCGAGCCCCGCTGGGGGCGCCGCGGGCACGGCAGCCGGTTGCTGGCCGCCGTCGCCGACCTCGCCCGCGCCGACGGGACGGCGCGGCTGCAGGTGTGGCTACCGGAACAGGACACGGTCTCGGCCGACTTCTTCGAGTCGGCCGGCTGGGCGCGGGACGGCTGGCTGCGCACGCTGGACACCGGCGGGGTGCCGCTGCGCGAGGTCCGCTGGCACACGCTCCTGGAGGAGACGGACGGGGATCGATGAGCTTCGAGGGGTTCCCCGACGAGGGGCTGGTCTTCTACGAGGGCCTGGAGGCCGACAACAGCAAGACCTACTGGATGCAGCACCGGCAGGCCTACGACGACGCGGTACGGACGCCGATGCAGGCGCTGCTCGACGAGCTCGCGCCCGAGTTCGGCTCGCCGAAGCTCTTCCGCCCCTACCGGGACGTGCGCTTCAGCCATGACAAGACGCCGTACAAGACCCACCAGGGAGCGGTCGTCAACCCCGAGGGCCGGGGTGCCGGCGCCTGGTACGTGCAGGTGTCCGCCGACGGGCTCATGGTCGCCGGCGGGTGCTGGCGACTGGAGTCCGACCAGGTGGCCCGCTACCGCCGTGCCGTCGCCGACGACGTGCAGGGTCCGCGGCTGCGCTCGGAGCTCGACCGACTCACCGCGGCCGGCTGGACGATCGACGGCGAGCGGCTGGTGCGGGTGCCGTCCGGTTTCGACGTGGACGACGACCGGG
>DASQNB010000385.1:0-7645 GCA_035645175.1 Geodermatophilus sp. | reverse complement strand
GTGACCGATCTGGCGGAGGCGAAGCGCTTCTACGCCGACGCCTTCGGTTGGCAGTTCACCGACTACGGGACGCAGTACGCGGGGATCCGCGACGGGTCGGGCGGAGACGTGCAGGAGGTGGGGGGTCTCGCTCTGGGCACGCAGGTGCGCGCGGGCGGCCCGCTGGTCCTGCTCTACTCGGCCGACCTCGACCGGACCCTCACCGCGGTGACGTCGGCCGGCGGTCGGGTGGTCCAGGACCCCTACGCGTTCCCCGGCGGGCGGCGGTTCCACTTCCTGGACACGAGCGGCAACGAGCTGGGCGTGTGGTCGGAGGCCTGAGGCACACCCGGTAGCCGGGGTCCTGGACCGCCGGCGTCAGGTGGGGGAGGGCAGCCCGCACCGGGTCACGTGCCCTGCCCGTCTCGCGTGACGACCCGGGCAGCTACCGCTCCGGGAGCGGATCGGGCGCGATCGCGTACAGCTGCACCTCCACCAGCTTGGTGGCGCCGGCGGCCCGGGCCTCGACGGCCACGGCCCGTTCCCGGATGCGCTCGAGCATGTCGGTGTCGCCGGTCGGCATGGTGGCGATCAGCCGCGAGGCACGCCGGATGCGGGGGTCGTCCAGCACGGCGTCCACCAGTCGGGCGCGGGTGCCGGGGGGCAGCTGTCCCGACTCCACGTGCAGGGCGGAACAGACGGTCGCCGGGTCCTCCGTCTCGCGGACGTCCGCGGCAGCCGTGAGGCGACCGTCGCTCTCGACGGTGATGTGGTGGACGTCCGGGGGAGAGGTCATGGCCGGGTGTGCTCCAGGAGGGCGAGGAGGGGGAGGACGGCGGCCGCGCGGGGCACCCCGCCGACGTCCGGACGGTCCGGCCCCCGAGAACCGTCGGCGTCGACGAGCCGGCCGGCGGCTCCCGGGTCGGGGTGCGCGGGCCGCGGTCCCCATGACAGTCCACCGGATGCGGTGTCGCCATCGGCAGGATCGCCCATCTCGCTCGGCGCGCTCCCGGGGAGGAGCCGGTCCCGGCCGGCGGAGGTGCCCGCCCGCCGACCCGCCACGCCGGTCCTCGGTCCACCCGTCACCTGGCCATCACCGTTATCCCCAACACGCCGGATACGATTCCGTTCACGGGCCGGCAGGCGCGACGACGAACGGACACCCGGCCAGGACCCGTCAGCTCGTCGCCAGCCGCGCACACTCCGGGCAGGGCGAGGCCGAGCCCAGACCCCGCCGTCCGGCCCAGCTGCCCTGCACGACGGCCACCGGGGTGCCGCAGACGGCCACCCACGGCGGCGGTCCGTCGGCGGCGTCCCGGGGGACGGCGTGGGCGAGCTCATCTCCCTGGTCGCGGCCGGCCGCGTGCTGGGGGGTCGTCATGCATCCAGCATGGGCGCCGGCCCGGCGGTGTCGACGACGGCCCCGGGTCCCTTGATCGGTCCCCGCCCCGGGAGCAGGCTGTGACCCACGACACAGAGACGGAAGGCCCAGGAGGTCGTCGTGGAGGCACGCGTCGGGGACCGGATCGTCGTCCGGTCCACCCATCAAGGAGAAGCAGAGCGCACCGGGAGGGTGCTGGAGGTGAGGGGAGCGGGCGGCGGGCCGCCCTACGTCGTCCAGTGGGACCCGGACGGGCACACCGGCGTCTTCCACCCGGCCGCAGGAACCTGCGCCGTCGTCCACGAGCCGGCGAACGGCTGATCGGCGTGGGCAAGGAGACCGTCGCCGCACCGAGCCCGCGGCCGGCCGAGCAGGTGCGCAACGTGGCCCTGGTGGGCCACGCGGCCGCGGGCAAGACCACCCTCGCCGAGGCGCTGCTGGTCGCCACCGGCGCCCTGACCCGTGCCGGCCGCGTCGAGGACGGCACCACGTGCCTGGACAGCGAGGAGGTGGAGGTCCGCCAGCAGCGCTCGGTGTCCCTCGGCGTGGCCACCGTCGAGCACGCCGGGCACCGCATCACCCTGCTGGACACCCCCGGCTCGCCGGACTTCGTCGGCGAGCTGCGCGCCGGCCTGCGCGCCGCCGACGCCGCGCTGTTCGTCGTCTCCGCCGTCGGCGGGGTCGACGCGACCACGGTGCAGCTGTGGGAGGAGTGTGCGGCGGTCGGCATGCCCCGCGCCGTCGTCGTCACCCAGCTGGACCGCCCTCGTGCCGACGTCGACGACGCCGTGCGCTCCTGCCGCACGCTGCTGGGGGACGGCGTGTTGCCGCTGCACCTGCTGCAGCGCGGGCCCGACGGCGCGGTCACCGGCCTGTGCTCGCTGCTGGAGCCGCACCCCGGCGCCCAGCTCGGGGGGGCGGGGGAGCAGGAGGCCGACCGGCTCCGGGGCGAGCTGATCGAGGGGATCATCGGCGAGAGCGAGGACGAGACCCTCATGGACCGCTACCTGGGCGGTGAGGAGCTCTCCGTCGCCGACCTGGTCGCCGACCTGGAGACCGCGGTGGCCCGCGGGCACTTCCACCCGGTGCTGTGCGTGTCCCCGCTGACCGGCGTCGGCGTCGGCGAGCTGCTCGACCTGCTGGTCGCGGCGTTCCCCTGCCCGATGGAGCACGGCTGCCCGCCGTCCACCCGGCCCGACGGCTCCCCGGCGCCGGCGCTGTCCTGCGACGCCGACGGCCCGCTGGTCGCCGAGGTGGTCAAGACGACGACCGACCCCTACCTCGGCCGGGTGTCGCTGGTGCGGGTCTTCTCCGGCACCCTGCGCCCGGACACCCCCGTCCACGTGTCCGGGCACGGCCTCGCCGACCGCGGCCACCCCGACCACGACACCGACGAGCGCATCGGCGCGGTCTCCTCCCCGCTGGGCCCGGTGCTGCGCCCGGTCGCCGCCTGCCCGGCCGGCGACATCTGCGCCGTCGCCCGCCTCACCACGGCCGAGACCGGCGACACCCTCTCCTCGCCCGAGGACCCGAGACTGGTGGCGCCCTGGGACCTGCCCACCCCGCAGCTGCCGGTCGCGGTCGAGGCGGCCTCCCGGGCCGACGAGGACCGGCTGGCCACCGCGCTGTCCCGGCTCGTCGCCGAGGACCCGACCGTCCGGCTGGAGCGCCGACCCGACACCGGGCAGCTGCTGCTGTGGTGCGTCGGCGAGGCGCACGCCGAGGTGCTGCTCGAGCGGCTGCGTACCCGGCACGGCGTCGCGGTGACCACCGTGCCGGTGCGGGTGCCGATGGTGGAGACCCTCGCCGGGCCCGCACGGGTCACCGGCCGGCACGTCAAGCAGTCCGGCGGGCACGGCCAGTACGCGATCGTGGTGGTCGAGGCCGAGCCCGGGCCGCCCGGCTCCGGCGTGGTCTTCGAGCAGCGCATCGTCGGGGGCACCGTGCCCAGCCAGTTCCACGGCAGCGTGGAGAAGGGCATCCGCGCGCAGGCCGAGCGCGGGGTGTCCGGCGACCGGCCGATCGTCGACGTCCACCTCACCCTCGTCGACGGCAAGGCGCACTCGGTGGACTCCTCCGACGCCGCCTTCCAGGCCGCCGGCGCGCTGGCGCTGCGCGAGGCGGCCGCGGCGGCCGGCACCCGGGTGCTCGAGCCGTGGTGCGAGGTGGAGGTCGTGGTGCCGGGGGAGTACGTGGGTGCGGTGATGAGCGACCTGTCCGGACGGCGGGCACGGGTCACCGGCAGCGACGCCGACCCCGAGCGCGACCGGACGACGGTGCGCGCCGAGGTGCCGGAGGTCGAGCTGCTCGGCTACGCCGGGGCGCTGCGCTCGGTCTCCCACGGCACCGGGCACTTCAGCCGCCGGCCGCTGGGCCACGAGCCGGCGCCCGCGTCGCTGACCGCCGTCCCCGCCTGAGAGAGGACCCCGTCCTCCCCACCCCTCCGAGTCGGAGAAGGACCCCGCTGCCCCCCACCGCTCGCGAGCTCGCGGCGGGACCCTGCAGCGGGCCGGGGCTCGGGACGGGGCCGTCCTCCAGGGCGTCCCCTCGCGGGCCCGGGAACGGCCTGGAGGGGCGGGGGTCGGGCTCGCGGTGCGCCACCCCCGGGAGTGTGGGCGCGGGACACTAGCCTCGGGGGCGGTGTCCAGCGGGTGCGGAGGTGTCGTGACGTCGACCAACGGGCCGTCGGCCGCGGCCTCGGCCCGGCCGGGGGCGGGAGAGCCCGGTGCGGCCGTCCCGGTCGTCGGCGACCGCAACCTCCTGCCCGACCGGGTGTGGACGCTGCCCAACGCCCTGTCGGTCCTGCGGCTGCTCGGCGTCCCACTGTTCCTCTGGCTGCTGCTGGGGCCGCAGGCCGACGGCTGGGCCGTGGTCGTGCTCATGGTCGCCGGGGCCAGCGACTGGGCCGACGGCAAGCTGGCCCGCTCGCTCGGGCAGTCCAGCCGGCTCGGGGCGCTGCTGGACCCCGCTGCCGACCGTCTCTACATCGTCGCCACGCTGATCGCCTTCGTGCTGCGCGACGTCGTCCCGCTGTGGGTGGTCGCCGTCCTGGTCGGGCGCGAGCTGGTGCTCGGGCTGGCCCTGCTGGTGCTGCGCGCCCACGGCTACCCGCCGCTGCAGGTGCACTACCTGGGCAAGGCGGCCACGTTCATCCTGCTCTACGCCTTCCCGCTGCTGCTGCTGGCCGACGGCGGCGGGCCGGTCGCGACCGTCGTGCAGCCGGTCGCCTGGGCGCTGACGGTCTGGGGCGGGGCGCTGTACCTGCTCGCCGGCGTGCTCTACCTCGTCCAGGTCGCCGGGCTGGTCCGCGCCGCCCGCGCCGAGCGGGCCTCCCCGTGAGCACCCTCCAGCGCGGCGGGGGGCCGCGCTCGCTGGGCGCCTCGCTGCTGGACCAGGTGCTGGCCGAGACGCTCGACCCGGCGTACGCCGAGGCGGCCCGTGCCCGCGAGGCGCGCGCCGCGGGGGCGGACGCCCCGCCCTCCCGCTGGCGGGGCGGGCAGGTCGCCGTCGCCGTGGTCATGGCCGTCGCCGGCGTCCTCGCCGTGGTCACCTACGACCAGGCCGCGGCCGGCGCGCAGGGCCGCGAGGAGGTGCGCGCGGCGCTGGCCGAGGACATCGAGGAGGAGTCCGCGGTCACCGACCGGCTCGTCGTCGACCTCGCGGCGGTCCGCGCCGAGGTGACCGCCGCCCGGGACGACGCGCTGGCCGCCACCGCTGTGGGCCAGCGGGCCCTGGACCGGCTCGCGGACGCCGAGCTCGCCGCCGGGCTGGTCCCGGTCAGCGGCCCTGGCCTGCTGGTCACCCTCGCCGACGCCGAGCCGGATGCCGACGCCGACCCGGTCGGCGGGACGGCGGAGGCCGACCCCCGCGGCCAGGTCCGCGACGGCGACCTGCAGCTGGTGGTCAACGCGCTGTGGGCGGCCGGCGCCGAGGCGGTCGGCATCAACGGCCAGCGGCTGGGCCCCACCACGGCGATCCGCTTCGCCGGCGAGGCCGTCCTCGTGGACTTCCGGCCGGTCACCAGCCCCTACCTGGTCAGCGCGGTCGGCGACCCCGAGACGTTGCGCGAGCGCTTCCTCACCAGCCCCGAGGTCGCCGCCCTCGCCGCCATCTCCGAGTCCTTCGGACTGCGCTTCGAGTTCGCCCAGGAGGACGAGCTGTCCCTTCCCGCCGGGAGCCCGCCCGAGCTGCGATCCGCCGTCCCGGTGTCCGAGGTGCCGCCCACCCCGGCCCCCGAGCCCGCGCCGGGGGGCTGACCGTGATCCCGATCATCGGCCTGGCCGTGGGCATCCTGCTCGGCCTGGTCTTCGACCCCACCGTGCCGCTGTGGCTGCAGCCCTACCTGCCGATCGCCGTCGTCGCGGCCCTCGACGCGGTGTTCGGCGGCTTCCGCGCCCGGCTCGACGGGATCTTCGACGCCAAGGTGTTCGTCATCTCGTTCGTGTCCAACGTGGTCGTCGCCGCCCTGGTGGTCTTCCTCGGGGACCAACTGGGCGTGGGCGCACAGCTGTCCACGGCCGTGGTCGTCGTCCTCGGCATCCGCATCTTCGGCAACGCCGCGGCCATCCGCCGCCACGTGTTCCGGGCATGAGCGGGCAGCGCCCGGCACCCGGGCCCGACGAGCCGCCGGTGGACGGCGTGCCGGCCGACGGCAGCCCCGCACCGGAGGACGGCTCCCTGGCGGACGCCGGTCGGCCCGCCGCGGACGCGCCCGTCGAGCCGGCCGCGGAGGAGCCGGCCGAGGAGGGGGCGCCCGCCAGGCGGCGGCGCCGGCGCGACCCGCTCGCCGCGGCGCTGATCGGTGTCCTCACCCTGCTGCTCGGGTTCGCCTTCGCCGTCCAGGTGCGCACCACGGGCACCGGCGAGGACTACTCGACCCTCCGGGAGGAGGACCTCGTCCGCATCCTCGACACCCTCGACGCCCGCGAGGACCGGCTGCGCGAGCAGATCGCCGACCAGCGCGCCGCGCTGCGCCAGCTCAACAGCGACGACAGCCAGTCCGAGGCGGCGCTGCAGGAGGCCCGGGAGCGCGCCGAGGCCCTCGGCATCCTCAACGGCACCGTCGCCGCCCAGGGCCCGGGGCTGGTCATGACCGTCCGCGACCCGGAGGGCCGGGTGCGGGTCGCCGACCTGCTGGACGCGATCCAGGAGCTGCGCGGCGCCGGGGCGGAGACGATGCAGATCGACGACGTCCGCGTCGGGGTGTCGACGGCGGTCACCGGCGAGCCCGGGCAGCTGCGGGTCGACGGGGTCGAGGTGCAGAGCCCCTACGAGATCCGGGTCATCGGGTCCCCGCAGGACCTGGAGACGGCGATGAGCATCCCCGGCGGCGTCGTCGACCGGATCGGCCGGCAGGGCGGCAGCGTCGACATCGAGCAGTCCTCGGCCGTCGTCGTGGACGCGTTGCGGCAGCTGGACCGGCCTCAATACGCTCAGCCCGACGCCGACGACGGCAACTGACGCCGCGCCGGGCCCACCACCCTCACCCCGTAGGAGACGACACCGCATGAGCACGCCCGACGACCGCCGCTACACCGAGCAGCACGAGTGGGCCCTGCTGCAGCCGGGTGGGGGCGAGGGCACCGTCGTGCGGGTCGGCATCACCGACCACGCCCAGGACGCGCTGGGCGACATCGTCTTCGTGCAGCTGCCCGAGGTCGGGGCCGAGGTCTCGCCCGGCAACCCCATCGGCGAGGTGGAGTCCACCAAGTCGGTCTCCGACGTCTACGCCCCGGTCGCCGGCGTCGTGGCCGCGGTCAACGAGTCCCTCACCGACGCGCCGGAGACCATCAACGCCGACCCCTACGGGGCCGGCTGGCTGGTCGAGATCACCGTTCCGGGGGCCGGCGAGGACCCCACCGGGGCCCTGCTGGACGCCGCCGCCTACCAGGCCCTGGTCGACGCCGGTTGACGGCTCCCTGCAGGGCCCCGCCGCGAGCCTGCGAGTGGTGGGGGCAGGGAGTCCTTCTTCTATGCTGCCCGCTGGGGCGCAGCGGAGCCCGCCGGGCGCCCGCAGAGCCTCACCCTGTACGTTCGGTTGACCCTCGGGTCGGCCGCTGGTTCCATGACCCACGGCCCGCCGTGCACGACGCGGCGACCGACCCGCGACGGGCCGTCCGGCCCGCCGTCCGGCGGCCGCCCGCGGCCAGACCCCCAGGTCCGCGGCGGTGCCACCCCTGCACCGGAGGAGACAGACGTGCACTGCACTCGTTGTGGCCACAACAACCCCGAGGGCAGTCGCTTCTGCGCGCAGTGCGGCGCGGCGCTGTCCCAGGAGCGGATCGG
>DASQNB010000384.1:0-3159 GCA_035645175.1 Geodermatophilus sp. | reverse complement strand
CGCCGCCCGCGACCTGGCCGAGCAGCGGCTGAGGCAGGCCATCTCCTGGCCCGCGGTCGACCCGCAGGCGCTGCAGGAGCGCGACGCCACCGTCCGGTTCCAGACCGAGCGGGTCACCGCCCTGGACGCCGCCGAGGCCGGACTGTGCGTCGGCCGGATCGACCGCACCGGGGACGGCCCGCTCTACATCGGCCGGATCGGGCTGGCCGCCGACGACGCCGGCGGCGACCCCGCGCTGGTGGACTGGCGGGCGCCGGCCGCGCGGCCGTTCTACACCGCCACCCCGGTGCACCCGCTGGGCGTCGAGCGGCGCCGGCACATCCGCACCCGCGGGCGCACCGTCGTCCGGCTGGACGACGAGGTGCTGACCGACGGCCGGCTCGTCAACGGCGGGGCCGGCTCGGGCCTGACCGGCGAGGCCGCGCTCATGGCGGCGCTGGACACCGCGCGCACCGGCCGGATGACCGACATCGTGCGCACCATCCAGGCCGAGCAGGACCGCATCATCCGCGCCGACGACCGCGGCGTCCTCGTCGTCCAGGGCGGACCCGGCACCGGCAAGACCGCCGTCGCGCTGCACCGCGCGGCCTACCTGCTCTACACCCACCGCGAGCGGCTGGCCCGCCGCGGGCTGCTCGTCGTCGGCCCCACCCCGACGTTCCTGCGCTACATCGCCGACGTGCTGCCCTCCCTCGGTGAGACCGGCGTGCTGCTGGCCGGGCTCGGCCAGCTGCGCCCCGGTCTGGACGCCCGCGGCACCGAGTCGCCGGAGGCCGCCGCGGTCAAGGGTCGGCTGGAGATGGTCGAGGTGCTCCAGCGCGCCGTCGCCGACCGGCAGGTGGTGCCCGACTCCCCCACCGAGGTGACCGTCGACGGGTTCGCCCTGCGGCTGCGGCCGATCGACGTCCGCCGCGCGCAGACCGCCGCCCGCCGGGCCGAGCGGCTGCACAACCTGGCCCGTCCGGTGTTCGCCCGCCGCGTCGTCGACCTGCTCACCCGCCGCTACGCCGAGCGCATCGGGATGGGCATCGACGGCGGCGCGGACCTGCTCGACCGCGAGGACACCGCCGCGCTGCGCCGCGAGGTCGCCGAGGAGCCCGCCGTGCGCATCCTGGTCGACGACCTGTGGCCGGTGCTCACCCCCGAGCGGCTGCTCACCGAGCTGTTCGCCGACCCGGCGCGCGTCGCCGCGGCCACGCCGGGCTGGGACGACGCGACGCGCGCGCTGCTGCACCGGCCGCGCGGGTCGGCGTGGACGCCGGCCGACGTCCCGCTGCTGGAGGAGGCCGAGGAGCTGCTCGGCTTCGACGACAGCGCGCAGCGGGCCCGTGCCGAGCGGGACCGCCGACGGCGGCTGGCCGAGGCGCAGGAGACCCTCGACGTGCTGCACGGCTCGCGCTCCATCGACCTCGAGGACGAGCACCTGGAGGCCGAGGTGCTCAGCGCCGGCGACCTGATCAGCGCCGAGGAGCTGGCCGACCGGCAGCGCGCGGTCGACACCAGGACCACCGCCGAGCGCGCTGCGGCCGACCGCACCTGGACCTTCGGGCACGTCGTCGTCGACGAGGCCCAGGAGCTCTCCCCCATGGCCTGGCGGCTGCTGGTCCGCCGCTGCCCCACCCGGTCCATGACCGCCGTCGGCGACCTCGCCCAGACCGGCACGCCGGCCGGCGCGACCGACTGGGGGCAGACGCTGCGCCCGCACGTCGGCGACGCCTGGCGGCTGGAGCAGCTGACGGTCAACTACCGGACGCCGGCCGAGGTCATGGCCGTCGCCGCCGACGTCCTCGCCGCGGGCGGCACGGGGGCCAGCGCACCGCGCTCGGTCCGGCCGGCGACCGCGGCGCCGTGGGCGGAGGTGACCGGGGAGGACGGCCTGGCCGCCCGGGCCGCCGAGGTGGTCGCGGGGTGGGCGTCGGAGGAGGGCACCACCGCCGTCGTCGCCCCGGCCGGCCGGGTCGCCGAGCTCGCCGCCGCACTCGCGGCGCGGCTGGACGGCGTCTCCTCCGGTCCCGACGCCGACTCCTCCCGCGGGCCGGTGGTGCTCGCGCCGGGCGAGGCCAAGGGCCTGGAGTTCGACTCCGTGCTCGTCGTCGACCCGCGGCGGGTGCTCGACGAGGGGGTGCGCGGGCACAACGACCTCTACGTGGCGCTCACCCGGCCCACCCAGCGGCTCGGCGTGCTGTCCCCCGGCGACCTGCCTCCGGAGCTCGCCCGACTCGGGTGACCCGCCGCCCGGCCCCTCAGGTGCCGCCGACGTGTTCGGCTGTCAAGGGTGATCCAGGATCTGTGGACAACGCTCCGAGCTGCGGATTCGAGCTGTTCGGCGGGGTAGCTCGCGGTATCCTTCGTACACGTGTTCGAGCGGTGTGGGAGGTGTCGTGGACGAGCTGCAGGCCGCCATCGACGCCCTCGCCACCGAAGACCTGGCGCCGCTGTTCGGCCCGTCGCTGCTGGACCGGCTGCAGGAGCTGCTAGTGGCGCAGAACCGGCTGGCCGCTGAGGTCGCCCGCACGGTGCGCGAGTGCGAGATGTCCGGGGCCGCGGAGCTCGACGGGCTGACGACCATGGGCTCCTGGCTGCGCGGGCACGCGCACCCGTCGACCACCGAGGCCGCGCGGGTAGTGCGCACCGGGCGGGCGCTGGAGCCCCTGCCCGCGATGGCTGAGGCGTTCACCGCCGGTGCGGTGACCGGCGAGCAGGCCGGGCTGGTCGCGCGGGTGGCCGAACCCGAACAGCTGCCGCGCGCGGCGGAGCAGGGCGTGGACCTGGCCGCGGTGGACGCGGTGCTCACCGAGGTGGCCACCTCCCGGCCGTACGCGGACACCGCCAAGGCGGTGCACCACTACCTGGACCGGCTCGCCGCCGACGGCCCGGAGCCCGATCCGACCGAGGGGCGACGGCTGGTCATCGCCCGGCACGCCGACAGCAGCGTCTCCGGCCGCTTCGACCTCGACGCGGTCGGCGGGGAGAAGCTGCAGGCGGCGCTGGAGTCGCTGGTGCAGGCCGGCCGCTGTGCGGGGGACGAGCGCACGCGGTCCCAGCAGCTGGCCGATGCGCTGGTGCAGCTGTGCGACAACGCCCTCGCCGCCGGCACCCTGCCGGTGCTGCGCGGGCACAAGCCGCAGGTGATCGTGGAGATCGGCGCCGAGGACCTCC
>DASQNB010000383.1:0-5657 GCA_035645175.1 Geodermatophilus sp. | reverse complement strand
TGCCCCGTCACGCCCGTCGGCACGACCGGGTGCCACCTGGTGACCGCCACCCAGCGGTCGGCATCGACGTCCTGAGAATTTCTGGGGAGGACCGAGTCGCCTCGCTGGCCTGCGAGGACGCCGCGGTGAGCGGAGCGGGGGCCACCTCTGCGCAACTGGGCGTTACGTGGTGTCCACGCACGGGCACGGGCTACGTTGCCCCCGCACGTCGCGCGGACGACGTCCGGTGGAGCCCCCAGGGGCCGCCGACCCCTCGCTGAGACCACGGCGGGATCCGCCTCGGGTGGGCGCTGACCTCCCACGCCGTCCCGCGCGCTCTCTCTCGCTGGCACGAGGCCGTCGAGGACGCCGACGCGTTCGTGATGGTCCCCGCCGAGCTGCGCCGGGCGGCCGCGGAGGTCGCGGCCGCCCGTGCCGAGGGGCAGGCGGCGCTGGAGCGGGCGCGGGGTGAGGTCGCGGCGACGCGTGCGCTGGCCAACGCCGCCCGGATGGTGGCCGACCAGCCGGCGCTGCTGCAGCTGCGCACGCTGCAGGCGATCGAGGCCGGCGGGGCGACCGTCGTCCTGTCGGCGGGACCGGACGTGACGGGAGCGGCGCTCGGCGTCCGGCCCGAGGCGTGACCCCGCGGTTGGCCCGCGTGCAGCGTCAGGTGCGAGCCGTGGTGAGCGGCGAGCCCGTCGGGCGCCCGGCGGCCGCGGCAGCGTAGGCCGCGGCCGCCACGAGGCTCTCGACTGCGAACGTCACATGGCCGACGGCGACCTCCGGGCCGACGGCGTCGACCACGGCGGTGACGTCGGTGGTGCTGAACCCACCGCACAGCTCGATCAGACCGACGCCCTCCTCGGCCACCAGAGAGGCCGCCACCGGACCGGCCGCCCCGGCGGAGGGGACGGCCACGACGATCGCCCTCGTGTCCTCGCCGTCGAGGACCAGGCGGTCCCGTCGCGGGTCGGCGGTGGGGTGCTCGAACAGGTAGGCCCAGTGCGGCATGTCGCTCTCCTCAAGGCGTGTCCGGTGTCCCCGTCGGATCGACGGTGCGACCTCGAGTGCACTGGAGGTCAAGGGGCCGGCGTGCCCGTCCGCACGTCCCCCGCGTCGCCGCAGGGGGTGGGCGCCCGCTGAGTTGTTCACCGTGGGCCGGGCGTCCGCTCCCGCTCGGCCAGCAGCCGGTCGAGCTTGTCCTCCAGGCGGCGCAGCCGGGCCGAGAGCTCCTCGGTCTCGGCCTCGCTGCGCTGCTGCCCCTGGGAGATGAACCAGCTGGCCACCGTGGCCGTCACCAGCCCGACCAGCGACACCCCGACGACCATGAGCGAGACGGCGACCAGCCGGCCGAGCGTGGTGACCGGGTAGAGGTCGCCGTAGCCGACCGTCGTCACCGTGGTGACCGCCCACCACAGCGCGTTGCCGAACGAGGTGATCGAGGCCTCGGGCGCGCCGCGCTCGGCGTCCAGCGCGGCCAGGCCGCCGATGAACACCAGCAGCCCGGCGGCGACGACCACCGCCTGCCCGGACCTGGCCAGCCCCGCGCCGCGGCGGAACAGCACCTGGCCGGCGGTGAACACCCGCAGCACGCGCAGCGGCCGCAGCATCGGCAGCACCACGCTGAGCACGTCGATCGGGTGGGTGAGCAGGTAGCGCAGGCGCCGCTCGGCGAGCGCCACCCGGACGACGAGGTCCACGGCGAAGACCGCCCAGATCGCCACCGTCGCCGTGTCCAGCGCCGCGGAGGCGCCCGGCGGGCGGTCCTGCCAGAGCACCGACGTCGCGTAGACGGCGAGGAAGAGCAGGGCCATGACGGTCATCGGGACCGCCGAGCGGCGCTCGTACTCCGCGACCCGCTCGCCTCGCCGCGTGACTGCCGACGTCATGGCGCCCAGGATGCCGGGCGGGGCGTCCTGGTCAGCAGGCGGACGGCGGCAGCCCGCCGGTGGCCGTGCCCGCGGTGCCGAGCACCCCGGCCAGCGCGTCCAGCGCCCCGGGGACCAGCGCGTAGTAGGCCCACACCCCGCGCTTGTCGCGCGAGAGCAGGCCGGCGTCCACCAGCACCTTGAGGTGGTGCGACACCGTCGGCTGGGACAGGCCCAGCGGCTCGGTCAGGTCGCACACGCACGCCTCGCCGCCGGCGTGCGCGGCGACGAGGGAGAGCAACCGCAGCCGCGCGGGGTCGGCGATCGCCTTGAGCACGCGGGAGAGGTCGGTCGCCTCCGCGACCGAGAGCGGACGCCGGGCCAGCGGTGCGCGGCAGGCTGCGGCGAGCGGGAGGCGGACGTCGACGCTCACCCGGTCAGTATGGCGCTCCATCGACGGACGTCGATACCATGCATCGACGTGGGTCGATACCCGCCTGATCCTGGAGGGCTCCGGCACCCCATGAGCGACCTGCAGAGGAGCACCCGGTGACCGCCGACAAGCCCAGTGTCCTGTTCGTCTGCGTGCACAACGCCGGCCGCTCCCAGATGGCCGCCGGCTGGCTGCGCTCCCTCGCCGGGGACGCGGTCGAGGTCCGCTCGGCCGGCTCACTGCCCGCTGACCAGGTCAATCCGGCGGCGGTCGAGGCGATGGCCGAGGTCGGCATCGACATCACGGACCAGCAGCCGAAGGTCCTCACCACCGAGGCGGTCGAGGCCTCCGACGTCGTGATCACCATGGGCTGCGGCGACGCCTGCCCGGTCTTCCCCGGCAAGCGCTACCTCGACTGGGCGCTCGAGGACCCGGCCGGGAAGGGTGTCGAGTCCGTGCGCCCGATCCGCGACGACATCGGCGCCCGCATCCGCGGGCTGGTGGCCGAGCTCGACGTCCCGGTCCGCGGCGCGCCGGCCTGACGCTGGCCCGCGCGCGGGGTCACTGCACCGCGGTGGAGGCAGCCGAGGCGTCGCCGACCCACCGGCTCCAGACCGGCGTGACGGTGTACTGCACGCTGCCCAGGTTGAGCCTCGTGGTGTCGGTGCACGACTGGGTGGCAGCTCCCGCGTCGGCCGGCACGTAGACGCCGGGGACGCCGTGGACGACGGCGCCCTTGCAGGTGCCGTCGTCCATGGGGGCGCCGCTGAGGGTGGCGCTGCGGGTGAGCACGTAGCCGGTGGCCGGCCGGCCTCCGTACGGCCACGCCGTGCTCCAGGTGACGGTGAAGGTCCGCGTCGCTGGGTAGACACCGACGACGCTCACCGTCGGCGCGGTCGGGTTCCCGGCGGGCATCCGGGCGGCCTGGCCGGTGAGCACCGCCGTGCCGGAGGTCCCCCAGGCCGCGGACGCCACCGGTGCAGCGCCCAGCGAGCCGGTCGCGAGCACGAGCGCCGCGAGGACGGCGGGCAGACGCCGGCGCACGGAGGAGGTCAGGCGGAGGCGCCGGTGACCGTGACGGGGACGCTGAAGCTCGCGCCCTGGCAGCCGTCCTCGGCCGTCGACACCATGTAGAGGGCGCCCGGGACGGTCACCGCGGTGGGTGCGGAGCCGGCCGCCAGGGTGACCGGCGGGCTCAGGGCGATCGGCGCGCTGCTCGTCGGCAGCACGCTCCCGGCGGCGCACGTCCGTCCGCCCAGCGGGCTGGACGTCACCGATCCGACGGTCGCGGAGGTGATCGTCACCGGGAACGGGTTCGGGTTGGCCACCGTGGTGGAGACCGACCCGACCGTGCCCGAGCCGTAGCCGGTCGCCGGCGTCGTGTCGGCCGGCAGCGGGTACAGCGCGCCCAGCGGGCTGCCGGCGGTCACGACCAGCCCGCTGACGCTCGCGGCCCGGGCGGAGCCCTGACCGGTCCCGGTGGCCGTCCAGGACGCCACGGCCACGCTGCCGCCGAACAGCAGGACGAACACGCCGGCGACGACACCGACCCGTCGGCGCAGCACCGTGGTCGTCCGCATGGTGGTCCCCCGTCCCCCGTCCCCCGTCCGTGTCCGGTCCCGTCCTGGATCGAGCCGTCCCGTCGTGCACGACCATCGGTCGCACGACCGGCGTTGTTGAGACGAACGTCGTGCGGGTCTCACCCCATGGGGCTCCCGTGACGTTTGAGCCGGTGCTGTGGCGACCTGCACAGCGGGATGGGACGGCGCGGACGGGGATGACCTGACACCGTTGAACTGGGTGCCCGAGGTCGTGTGCTCTCCCCGCCCCTCGAGCGGCCACCCCGTGCGGTGGCCCACGTCATCCCCCTCTGTGAGGTCCCCGTGCGTACGTCATCCCTGCTCCCGCGTGCCCGGAACCCGGTGCCCCTGCCGGTCCGGACCGCCCCGCCGCTGCCCCGGCTGCAGGCCGCCGTCGCCGCCGTCTTCGCGCTGGACGGCGCCGTCTTCGGCAGCTGGGCCGCCCGCGTGCCCGACGTCGCCGCCGCGGTGGGCGTCGGGCACAGCGCGCTCGGCGTCGCCCTGCTCTGCCTGTCCATCGGTGCGCTGGCCGCCATGCAGGTCACCGGCGCGCTGTGCGCCCGACTCGGCGCGGGGGTGGTGACCACCGTCGCGGCGCTCCTGCTGTGCGTGTCCCTGGTGCTGCCCGGCCTGGCCACCACGATGCCGGGGCTGTGTGCCGCGCTGCTGGTCTTCGGCGCGGCCACCGGCATGGTCAACGTGGCGGCCAACGCCGTCGGCGTGACCGTCGAGCGCCGGAGGGGCCGCCCGCTGCTGTCCGGCCTGCACGCCGGCTTCAGCTTCGGCGGCCTGGCCGGTGCGCTGCTCGGCGGCCTGCTGGCCACGGTCGCCGGCGTCGCCGCGCACCTGGTGCTCGTCGGCGCCGTCGGACTGCTGGTCACCGCCTGGGCCGGGCGCGCCCTGGTCGGCGCCGACGGCCCCCGGTCCGCGGGGCCCGAGCCCGCCGACCTCGAGAGCGAGCGGACGCGGCCGACCTCGGTGCTCGTGGTCCTCGGCGCCATCGCCGGCTGCACGGCCTTCGGCGAGGGCGCGCTCTCGGACTGGGGGGCGCTGCACCTGCGCGACCAGCTCGGGGCGACGACGGCGCTGGCCGCCGCCGGGTACGCCGGGTTCTCCCTCGCCATGGCCTGCGGCCGCCTCGCCGGCGGCCGGCTGGTGGCGGCCCTGGGGGAGCGGCGGCTGCTCGCCGGCGGCACCGTGCTGGCCGCCGCCGGGGGCGTCGCGGCGTTGACCGCGACGACGGTGCCCACGGCGCTGGCCGGGTTCGTGGTCGTCGGACTGGGGCTGGCCAACGTCTTCCCCTTGGCCATCTCGCGGGCCGGCGTCCTCGGTGGGGCCCGCGGCATCGCGCTGGCCACCACCGTCGGCTACACCGGCTTGCTCGGCGGGCCGCCGCTGATCGGCCTGGTGGCCGAGCACGCCGGGCTGGCCGCGGCGCTGGCCACGGTGCCGCTGCTCGCCCTGGTGGCCACGCTGCTCGTGCTGTCGGTCTCCGGCGACGCACTGCGGGTGCCGGTGACCCCGCGCGGCCTGGTCGCCGCGGTCGCCCCCCGCCTGCAGCCGCTGGTGTCCGGCTTCGGCCACGGCACCGCCGTCTACGTCCGCGACCTGCGCGCGCTGCACCCCTCGGCCTGACGGCCCGTTCGGCTCAAGGCCGGACTGCCCGGTGCCGATGGCACACAGCGGTGGGTCCGCGCTCCACCGCAGGTCGCGCAGGGCGGGGAGGTGAGGGCCGTGGTCCGCGGGACGACCACGCTCGGCCCCGGGTCCCTCCCCGCGGCCGACGTCCCCCCGGCA
>DASQNB010000382.1:0-1687 GCA_035645175.1 Geodermatophilus sp. | reverse complement strand
GGCATCGTCGCGGCCGGGCAGCGCTCGGGCCTCCCGGTGTTCCTCGGCGCCTACCCGATCACCCCGGCGTCGGACATCCTGCACGAGCTGTCCCGGCACAAGTCCTTCGGCGTCCGCACCTTCCAGGCCGAGGACGAGATCGCCGGCATCGCCTCGGCCATCGGCGCCTCCTTCGGTGGTGCCCTCGGCGTCACGACGACGTCCGGGCCGGGTGTCTCGCTGAAGTCCGAGGCGCTGGGCCTGGCGGTGATGACCGAGCTGCCGCTGGTCGTCGTCGACGTGCAGCGCGGCGGGCCCTCGACCGGGCTGCCCACCAAGACCGAGCAGTCGGACCTGTTGCAGGCCATGTTCGGCCGCAACGGCGAGGCGCCGGTGCCGGTCGTGGCGCCGCGCTCCCCGGCCGACTGCTTCGACGCCGCGATCGAGGCCGCCCGGATCGCGCTGACCTACCGCACCCCGGTCATGCTGCTCTCCGACGGTTACCTCGCCAACGGTGCCGAGCCGTGGCAGATCCCCGACGTCGAGGACCTGCCGGACCTGACGGTCGAGTTCGCCAGCGAGCCCAACGCCACCACCCCCGACGGGACGCCGGAGTTCCAGCCCTACCTGCGCGACCCGGAGACCCTGGCCCGTCCGTGGGCCATCCCGGGCACGTCGGGGATGCAGCACCGCATCGGTGGTCTGGAGAAGGCCGACAAGACCGGCAACATCTCCTACGACCCGGCCAACCACGACCTGATGACCCGGCTGCGGCAGGCCAAGGTCGACGGCATCGCGGCCAGCATCGGGCCCACCGACGTCGACGACCCGGACGGCGACGCCCGCGTCGCCGTCATCGGCTGGGGCTCGACCTACGGCCCCATCGGCGCCGCCTGCCGCCGGATCCGGCGCTCCGGCCGGTCGGTCGCGCAGGTCCACCTGCGCCACCTCAACCCGTTCCCGGCCGACCTCGGCGAGGTGCTGCGCCGCTACGACCGGGTCATCTGCCCGGAGATGAACCTCGGGCAGCTGTCGCTCCTGCTGCGCGCGAAGTACCTCGTCGACGTCGAGAGCCACACCCAGGTGCGCGGACTGCCCTTCCGGGCCGCCGAACTCGCCGCCGTCGTGCAGGACGTCATCGACTCCACCAGCGGCGCTCCGCTCGCCGCCGACCCCACCGGAGGCGCGGAATGACCACCGTCGAACTCGGCATGCCTGCCGAAGGCCCCATCGCCGACGCCATCGCCCGGTCCCTCGAGACCCAGGGCGAGAAGCAGACCAGCCTCAAGGCCAAGGACCTCAAGACCGACCAGGAGGTGCGCTGGTGCCCCGGGTGCGGTGACTACGTCATCCTCAACGCGGTCCAGAGCTTCCTGCCCAGCCTCGGCATCGCCCGCGAGGACATGGTCATCGTCTCGGGGATCGGCTGCTCCTCGCGCTTCCCGTACTACATGAACACCTACGGGATGCACTCGATCCACGGCCGCGCGCCGGCGATCGCCACCGGCCTGGCGGCGTCCCGCCCGGACCTGTCGGTGTGGGTCGTCACCGGGGACGGCGACGCGCTGTCCATCGGCGGCAACCACCTGATCCACACCCTGCGGCGCAACGTGAACCTGAAGATCCTGCTGTTCAACAACCGGATCTACGGGCTCACCAAGGGCCAGTACTCGCCCACCAGCGAGGTCGGCAAGGTCACCAAGTCCAC
>DASQNB010000381.1:0-2798 GCA_035645175.1 Geodermatophilus sp. | reverse complement strand
CACCCGGTCCAGCGGCACCCAGCCGGCGCTGTCGTCGCCGAGCAGGACCCGTCCCTCGGTGGGGTCCATGAGCCGGGTGACCAGCTTGGCGAACGTCGTCTTGCCCGACCCCGTCTCGCCCACGATCGCGACGCGGCGGCGCGGCTCGATCTCCAGGTCGACGTCCTCCAGCGCCGGGCGCGCCCCCGGCGCGTAGCGGAAGGTCACGTGCTCGAAGCGCACGCCCAGCGGCGTGTGCGGCAGGTCGCGTGCGGTGGCCACGTCATCGGAGGGGCGGCCGCACACGGCCGGGTCACGGACGTCGGGCTCGGTCTCCAGCACGTCGAGCACCCGGCGGAACCCGGCGACCGCGTTCTGCGCCTCGTTGAGCACCTCGCTGGCCATCTGCACCGGCGCGACGAAGAGCGTGACCAGGAAGAGGAAGGCGACCAGGGTGCCGAGGGTGAGGTCGCCGTCCAGGCCGAGCAGGACGCCGACGACGACGACCGCGACGTTGGCGACGGCGGCGACGAACTCGCCGCTGACGAAGACCGCCGCGGTGGTCCGCTGCGCGCGCACCTGCGCGCGGTAGTGCCCGTCGATGGCGCGGTCCAGGCGGGCGGCGGTGCGCTCGCGGATGCCGTAGGCGCGCACGGTCGGGGCGCCGACGACGGCCTCCGACACCGCGGCCAGCACGTCGCCGACCCGCTCCCGCACGACGCCGTAGACGACGGCCAGCCGCGCGGCGAAGAACCGGACGGCGATCGCCAGCGGCACGAAGCAGACCAGCACGACGAGGGTGAGCTGCCACGAGTAGACCGCCATGACGACGGTGGCGACGAGCAGCTGCCCGAGGCTCACCACGCCGAGCACGCCGCCCCACTGCATGAAGGTGGAGAGCTGGTCGACGTCGCTGGTGACCCGCGAGACCAGCGAGCCGCGGCGCTGCCCCTGCTGGTGCAGCACCGACAGGTCGTGCACGTGCCGGAAGGCCCGGGTGCGCAGCCCGGCCAGCGCGGTCTCCGTCGTCCGGAACAGCCGGACGTTCATCCGGTAGACCGCGACGACGGTCAGCAGCACGACGACGGCGCTGGCCAGGACGACGTTCCGGACGAACTCCGGGTCCGGGCCGCCGGGACCGGCCAGGCCGCGGTCGATGACCTGCTGGACGGCGATCGGGACGACGACCCGCCCGGCGGTCGCCAGGAGCGCGAGCGCGAAGGTCGCCGGCAGGCCGCGGCGGAACTCCGGCATCATCCGCAGGCCCCGGCGGAGGGTCGCCATGGCGCCCTCCTCGCGGTGCCGCTCGTCCAGACCCGCCGCGGTGGTGCTCACGCCGCCACCTCCGTCTGCGCGTACGCCCGCACCAGTGCCGCGTACCCGGGCACCTCCGCCAGGAGCTCGTCGTGACTGCCGCGGGCGAGCACCCGGCCGCCCTCGAGCCACACGACCTCGTCGGCCAGCGCGATGGTGGCCTGCCGGTAGGCGACCACGACGACGGTCGAGGGCCGCTCGGCGTCGCGCAGGGCGTCGAGGATGCGCGCCTCCACGGCGGGGTCGACGGCGCTGGTCGCGTCGTCGAGCACCAGCAGCCGGGGACGGCGGACCACCGCGCGGGCCAGCGCGATCCGCTGCCGCTGCCCGCCCGACAGCGTCGCGCCGCGCTCACCCACCCGGGTGTCCAGGCCCTCGGGCAGCCGGCGCACCACGTCGTCCACGGCGGCGACCCGCAGCGCCGCCCACACCTGCTCGTCGGGCACGTCCGCGCCGAGGGTGACGTTGCCGCGCACGGTGTCGTCGAACAGGAAGGTGCCCTGCGGGACGAACGCCGCCTGGGCGCTGACCTCGCCCTCCCGCAGCGACCGCAGGTCCACCCCGTCGAGCAGCACCTCACCGGTGCCCGGGTCGACCAGCCGGACGAGCAGCCCGGCCAGCGTCGACTTGCCCGACCCGGTGGGCCCGACGACGGCGACCGTGCTGCCCGGCGCGACGTCGAAGGTGACGCCCGACAGCGTGGGGCGCGCCGCCCCCTCGAAGCCGTAGTCGACCCCGCGCAGGCCGAGCCCGGCGCCGCCGGTGCCTGCGACCGCGGCCTCCGGGCCGTGCTGCGTCTCGCCGGTCGCGTCGAGCACCGGCGTCACCCGGTCGAAGCCGGCCAGCGCGCGCGGCAGGTCGGCCAGCACCCAGCCGATGGCGCGGATGGGCAGCGCCAGCAGCGTGAACAGGTAGGCGATGGAGACCAGGTCGCCGGGGTCGGTGGCCCCGTCGGTGACGCGGGTGGCACCGATGAGCAGCACGGCGAGGGTGCCGAGGTTGGGCAGCGCCTCCATCAGCGGGTCGAACAGCCCACGGACCCGGCCGACGGCGACCAGCCCGTCGCGCAGCTCGTCGGCGCGGGCGGTGAACCGGCGGGTCTCGACGTCCTCCCGGCCGAGGGTCTTGACGACCAGGGCGGCGTCGAAGCTCTCGTGGGCGATCTCGCTGACCTCGGCGCGCAGCTGCTGGGCCCGCCGCATCCGGGGGCTCATGGCCTGCGAGTACACGGCGTTGACCAGGAACACCAACGGGAAGACGACCAGGCCGACGACCGCCAGCCACGGGTCGGTGGCCACCAGCGCGGCCACGGTGATGCCGATCATCACCACCGCACCGCAGGCGAAGGGCAGCGGCGCGACGAAGAACCAGGCCGCCTCGACGTCGGAGTTGGCGTTGGACAGCAGCTGCCCGGTCGGGTGCCGCTGGTGCCAGGACAGCGGCAGCCGCAGGTACTGCCCGGTGACCCGGCGGCGGTACTCGGCCTGCAGCCGGTAGCCCATGAC
>DASQNB010000380.1:0-5993 GCA_035645175.1 Geodermatophilus sp. | reverse complement strand
GAGCTGTGCTGCGGCAGCGCCGGCACCTACAACATGCTGCAGCCGGAGCCGGCCCGGGAACTCGGGGAGCGCAAGGCGGCCGCCGTCCTCGCCACCGGGGCCGACCTCATGGTCACCGCCAACCCCGGCTGCTGGATGCAGGTGGCGACGACGCTGGCCCGGATGGGCAAGCGGATGCCGGTCGCCCACACGGTCCAGGTGCTGGACGCCTCGATCCGCGGGGTGCCCGTCGAGGACCTGCTCGAGCGGGCGCTCAACGGCCCCGGCACCGCCCTGACCCCGCCCGTCACGGCGGACCGATGAAGGACCCCGTCCTCCTCACCGTTCGCAGGCTCACGGCGAGCCTCTGGACGGGGCCGGCGGAACCCGGTAGAGAGCCCGCCTGACGACCCACCGCACCGCCCGCACCACTCCGCACCACCGCACGTCCCCCTGACCGCCTCGCGCCCTCACCGCCGAGGGAAGGAGCTCCGTTGTTCGAGCAGGTCGTCGACCCCGTCGGTGGGTCACTCGCACTGAGCGCGCTGGTGGCAGCGATCCCGCTGCTCACCCTGTTCGTGCTCCTCGGCGCGCTGAAGCTCAAGGCCTGGCTGGCCGGGCTCATCTCGCTGGCCGTCGCCATCGTCCTGGCCATCGTCGCGTTCCGGATGCCGGTCGGGCAGACGCTGCTGTCGGCGTCCGAGGGCGCCGCCTTCGGCTTCTTCCCGATCCTGTGGGTCGTCATCAACGCGATCTGGGTCTACAACCTCACCGTCGCCACCGGCCACTTCGACGTGCTGCGCCGCTCCTTCGAGAAGGTCAGCCCCGACCAGCGGATCCAGGCGATCATCATCGCCTTCTGCTTCGGCGCCCTGCTCGAGGCGCTGGCCGGCTTCGGCACGCCGGTCGCGATCAGCGTCGTCATGCTCATGGCGCTGGGCTTCCAGCCGCTCAAGGCCGCGGTCGTCGCGCTGATCGCCAACACCGCGCCGGTCGCCTTCGGCGCGCTGGCCACGCCGATCATCACGCTGGCCACCGTGACCTCCGGCGTCAGCGACGACGCCCGGCTCACCGTCGACACCCTCGGTGCGATGGCCGGCCGGCAGACGCCGATCCTGGCCGCGTTCGTGCCGCTGGTCCTGGTGTACGTGGTAGACGGCAAGCGCGGCCTGCGCGACACCTGGCGGGAGGCGCTGGCCGGCGGTGTGGCGTTCGGCGTGGCCCAGTTCATCGCCTCGAACTACATCTCGGTGCCGCTGACCGACATCATCGCCGCACTCGTGGCCGCGGCGGCCGTCGTCGCGATCGTCCGCATGCGCAAGGCCGCCTACGAGCCGGTCACCGCGGCCACCCTGGCCGGCGGCGACGCCGGCACCGTGGCCGCCGGTTCCGGCGGCTCGCGCGGCCGCGGCGGGGTCGGTGCGACCGCCGGCGAGCAGCTCGGCGACGCCCCGGGCAACCAGTCCCCGCGCGACCCGCACGCCCCCGCCGTCGGCGGTGGGGACGGGCCGGTGGTCGACGACAACCGAGCCGAGGTCGTCAAGGCCTACGCCCCGTACGGGATCATCATCGTCATCTTCTCGCTGGCCAACCTCGGCCCGGTGAAGGCCGCGCTGGCCCAGCCGCCGTTCACGACGTCCTTCGCGTGGCCGGGGCTGAACGTGTTCGCGGCCGGGTCGGACACCGAGCTGGCGTCGACGACGTACAACTTCAACTGGTTCCCCGCCGCGGGCACCCTGATGATCTTCGCCGGCCTGCTCACCATGCTGGTGCTGCGGGTCTCCCCGGCCCGGGGGCTCAAGGCCTACGTCGACACCTACCGCGAGCTCAAGTGGGCCATCCTCACCGTGATGGCCGTGCTCGCGCTGGCCTACGTGCTCAACCAGTCGGGCATGACCAGCCACCTCGGACGGCTGTTGGCCGAGACCGGCGGGTTCTTCGCCTTCCTCTCGCCCATCCTGGGCTGGATCGGCGTCGCGGTGACCGGCTCGGACACCTCCGCCAACGCGCTGTTCGGCGCGCTGCAGGTGCAGGCGGCGGTCAACGCCGGCCTCGACCCGGTGCTGCTCGCCGCGGCCAACTCCTCCGGCGGCGTCATGGGCAAGATGGTCAGCCCGCAGAACCTGGCCATCGCGGCCGCGGCGGTCGGTATGGCCGGCCGGGAGGGCGAGCTGTTCCGGAAGGTGTTCGGCTGGAGCATGTTGCTCCTGCTGTTGATGTGCCTGATCGTGGTGCTCCAGGCCACGCCGGTGCTGGGCTGGATGGTCCCCGATCCAGTGAGCGGGTGACCCGCTGACGACGGCGCCCCCGTACCCGGCCGGGTACGGGGGCGCTGTCGTCAACACCCTGGCCCCGTCCCGGGTCCCGCTGGCCCCCTGCAGGGTCCCGCCGCGAGCTCGCGAGTGGCGGGGGCCAGGGGGGCCTTCTCCGAGGGTGTCGAGGACGGGGCCCTTCTACGAAGGATGGGGACGACGGGGTCCTTCTCTCAGCGGTCGCTCTCGGCCTCGCGGGCCTCACCGAGGCGATTCAGTCGCGCCAGCAGCTCACCGAGCGTGGCGACGTCCTCGGCCGGCCAGTCCGCCAGGTCGGCCTCCCAGCGGGCCCGGCGGGCGTCCCGGATGCGGGACAGCCGCGCCGCGCCCTCCGGGGACGTGCTGAGCACCTGGGCCCGGCCGTCGGCGGGGTCGGCCTCGCGGGAGACCAGGCCCAGCGCGACCAGCGAGGACACCTGGCGGCTCACCGTGCTCTTGTCCAGCCCGAGCCGGCCCACCAGGTCGCTGGCGCGCAGTGGGCCGGTGTCCTGCAGCAGCGCCAGCAGCCCGTAGGCGGCGCCGTCCAGGTCCGGGTGCAGCTCCCGGGACAGCCGCGCGGAGATGGCGCGGGACCGGCGCAGCAGCAGGCCGATCTCCCGCTCCACCCGGACGTAGGCCTCGTGGGCGTCGACGTGCGTCCTCCCGCCTCCGGGCCGGCGCTCGTCGCCGGCGTCCCGCGACGGTGCCGTACTCACCGGCGGACTCGCACGCTCGGTCACCGCTCCTCCCGGGGCCGCCAGACGACCAGCGCCGAGGTGGGGGGCCGCAGCGGCACCAGGTCGCGCCCGTAGCCGGCCCGGACGGCCGACTCCGCCGCGATCACCCGGCTCTCTGCGATCTCCAGCTCGGTGATCAGCTCCTGCACCCGCTGCTGCAGCACGTCGACCTGCGACTCCAGGTCGATGATCCGCTTGATGCCGGCCAGGTTGACGCCGTCCTCCTGGGACAGCCGCTGCACCTCGCGGAGCAGGGCGACGTCCCGCGGGCTGTACCGCCGGCCGCCGCCCCGGGTGCGGCCGGGGCTGACCAGCCCCAGCCGGTCGTACTGGCGCAGCGTCTGGGCGTGCATGCCGGCCAGCTCGGCGGCGACCGAGATGACGAAGACCGGCGCGTCCTCGGCCACGGCGCGGCCGGCGTCGGTCTGCTCGCGGCCGGGGGCCGTCACCGGGTGCTCCCCTGCTGCACCGCCGCGGTGATCCGCGGCCGCGGGTCACCGAGCTCGGCCTCGAGCACCTTGACGGCGTCCTGCGCGGCCGGCGAGAGCCGCTTGGGCACCGCCACCTCGACGGTGACCAGCAGGTCGCCGCCCCGGCCCTTGCCCGGGACGCCGCGCCCGCGGACCCGCAGCGTCTGGCCGCTCGCCGTCCCGGCAGGGACCTTGAGCGTCACGTTGCCGTCGAGCGTGGGCACGGTCAGCGTGGCCCCGAGCGTGGCCTCGGCGAAGGTGATCGGCACGGTCAGCGTGAGGTCGTCGCCGCGGCGGCCGAACAGCTCGTGGTCGGACACGTGGACGACGACGAACAGGTCGCCGGCCGGGCCGCCGCGCCGTCCGGGCGCGCCCTTGCCGGCCAGCCGGATGCGCTGGCCGTCCTTGACCCCGGCCGGGATCCGCACGGTGATCGTGCGGGTCTGGTTGGTGACGCCGTTGCCCGCGCAGGTCGGGCACGGGTCGTCGACCACCTGGCCGGTGCCGCGGCAGTTACGGCAGGGCTCGGAGAAGGCGAACGCCCCCTGGCTGCGGCTGGTCACCCCGGCGCCCTGGCACACCGGGCAGGTGTGCGGGCTGGTGCCCGGCCGGGCGCCGGAGCCGGAGCAGGTCGGGCAGGTGCCCGGGCTCTGCATCCGCAGCGGCACCGTCACGCCGAGGACGGCCTCCTCGAACGACAGGGTCGCCTCGGTCTCGACGTCCTGGCCGCGGGCGGGGCCGGACGCGGCCTGGCTGCGCGCCCGGGCCGAGCCCGCCCCCGCGCCGCCGCCACCGCCGAACAGGCCCCCGAACAGGTCGCCGAGCCCGCCCCCACCGGCGCGCGTCCCCCCGGCGGCGCCGAAGAGGTCACCGAGGTCGAACGGCTGGCCGCCGCCGGCCCCACTGGGGAACCCGCCGGGGAAGCCGGCCCGCGCGCCGGCGCCGCCGGCCCCGAACAGGCGGCGGGCCTCGTCGTACTCGGCCCGCCGCTTGGGGTCGGAGAGGACGTCGTAGGCCTCGGAGACCTCCTTGAACCGGGCCTCCGCCTGGGCGTTGCCCGGGTTCTTGTCCGGGTGCAGGTCGCGGGCCAGCTGCCGGTAGGCCTTCTTGACCGCCGCCGCGTCGGCGTCCTGGGCGACGCCCAGAGCGGCGTAGTAGTCCTTCTCGATGAAGTCCCGGGTGCTCATCGGGCGCCCCCCTCCCGGCTCAGTCGGACGCCGGGCCCTCGCCCGGCTGTGCGGGGGCGGTCCCGTCGGTCGCCTCGTCGGCGGGGGCGGCCGCCACCGGGTGCTCCGGATCGGTGACCGCGACCATCGCCGTCCGCAGCACCCGGTCGCCGCGGCGGAAGCCCTGCCGCAGCACCGTCGTCGCGGTCGGCACCTGGACCTCGGCGGAGGTGTCGTGGATGACGGCCTCGTGCAGTGCCGGGTCGAAGGCGTCACCGGCCACGCCGAAGGCCTCCACGCCCAGGCCGTCGAGCAGCCCGAGGACGCGGTCGGCCACCACCTTGAAGGCGCCGGTCAGGTCCCCGTGGTCCCGGGCCCGCTCGATGTCGTCGACGATCGGGAACAGCTGGGTGGCGAACCGCTCGGCGGCCTGGTCCACCACGAGCTGGCGGTCCCGGTCCACCCGCCGGCGGTAGTTGGCGTACTCGGCGGTGACCCGCTGGAGGTCCTCGGTCCGTTCCGCCAGCTGGCCGGACAGGTCGTCGTCCACCACCGTCGGCTGTGCGCCGTCGGCGGCCTGCTGCTCGCTCATCTGCTCCTCTGTCGGGTCCACGCCCGGGCGGGCGCCGGCCGGCTGGTCGCCGGCCGGCACCCGCACGGTGCCGCTGGTCGGGTCGATGCGCCGCTTGTCGCGGATGACGACCCGCGGCTCCTCTTCCCTGTCGGTCATCGGCGGTCGGTGTCCTCGTCGATGATCTCGGCGTCGACCACGTCGTCGTCCGCCGCGGTCGCCCCCGTGGCGCCCTGGGCACCGGTGTTCCCCGGCTCGCCCGCGCCCGCGCCGGCGGCACCGGCACCCGCGGCTCCCGCCTCGGCCTGCTGGGCGTACAGCGCCCCGCCGACCTCCTGGGAGACCCGGGCGACCTTCTCCTGGGCCGCCTTGATCGCCGCGATGTCCGACCCGCCGAGGGCCGAGCGCAGCTCGGTGAGCGCCTCGCCGAGCTCCTCCTTCTTGTCGGCCGGGATCTTGTCACCGTTCTCGGCCAGGAACTTCTCGGTCTGGTACTGCAGCGACTCGGCGAGGTTGCGGGTCTCGGCCTCCTCGCGGCGCTTCTTGTCCTCCTCGGCGTGCGCCTCGGCGTCCTTCATCATCCGCTCGATGTCGTCCTTCGGGAGCGCCGAGCCGCCGGTGATGGTCATCGACTGCTCCTTGCCCGTGCCGAGGTCCTTGGCGTGGACGTGGACGATGCCGTTGGCGTCGATGTCGAAGGCCACCTCGATCTGCGGGACGCCGCGCGGCGCCGGGGGCAGACCGGTCAGCTCGAACATGCCGAGCTTCTTGTTGTAGGC
>DASQNB010000379.1:0-3244 GCA_035645175.1 Geodermatophilus sp. | reverse complement strand
CAACCACCGGTCGATGATGTGCCGGGCGATCGACACCGCGGGGGGCAGGGCCTGCGGGCCCGCGCCGGAGCGCAGCTCGTCGCGGGTGAACCAGCGCGCCTCCTCGATCTCGGTGGGGTCCAGCCGCAGCGTCGGGTCGCCCTCGACGCGGGCGGTGTAGCCGAGCATCAGCGACTGCGGGAACGGCCAGGGCTGGCTGCCGACGTAGCGGATGTCGGTGACCCGCAGGCCGACCTCCTCGGCCACCTCCCGGGCCACCGCGCCCTCCGCGGACTCCCCCGGCTCGACGAAGCCGGCCAGGATCGAGAAGCGCCCCGGCGGCCACACCGCCTGGCGGCCCAGCACGCACCGGTCGCCACCGTCGTGGACCAGCATGATCACGGCCGGGTCGGTGCGGGGGAACAGCTCTGCGCCGGTCTCCGGGTCCCGCTGCACCCAGCCGGCCCGCTCGATCGTCGTCCGTGCGCCGGACAGCGGGCTGAAGCGGTTGCGCTCGTGCCACTCGACCATGGCGACGGCCTCGGCCAGCAGGCCGGCGTCCAGGTCGTCGAGGTCGGCACCCAGGTCACGCAGGCCGGCCCAGGTGTCGACCGGTCGCCCGCCGATGCTCAGCCGCCGGTCGCCGCGGACGGCGGCGTAGGGCACGCCGTCGGCCTCGCCGAGGTAGACCGCGCCCTCCGGCAGCCCCTTGCGCTCCTCCCACACCAGCCGCGGCCCGCCCTCGGTCTCCTCGACCGGCACGGTCCGCCGCTGGTCGACCGTGAGCACCTGCACGAGGCGACCACCGGTGGGGTCGGGCAGCATGCGGGCCAGGTGGCTGCGGTCGTGCGCGGAGCGGGACAGCACCGGTACCGCTCCGGCCGGCGACGGGCTGCTCCCCGGCCAGGAGACGCCGTCGCCGGACGGCGGCGGGTTGTCCGCCGGGGTGCTGCCGCCCTCCGGGACGCTCATGCCGGGTCCGCCGACGCGACGACCTCGACCGGGCCGAACGCGTGCAGTGGGTCGGCCACCTGACCTGCGTCACCGACGACCACGGCGGTGAGCCCGGCCGGTTGCAGGACGCGGCGGGCCGCCTCCTGCACCTCCTCGACCGTGACCCGCGCCAGCGCCTGCTGGTGCTCGGCCAGCCACTGCGGCGGCAGGCCCGAGCCGGCGAGCGCGGACAGCGTGCTGGCCAGCCCCGCGTGGGTGGCCGTGGACAGCGCCATGCTGCCCAGCACGTAGCGGCGGGCGCCGTCCAGCTCCTCCTCGTTGACCGGGGCGAGGGCCATGCGGCCCAGCTCGTACCAGGTCTCCAGGAACGCCGGCCCGGTGACCTCGGTGGCGACGTCGGCCTCGACGAGGAACGAGGAGGCGGCGGCGAGGTGGTCGACCGAGCTGCGCGGGCTGTAGCTGTAGCCGCGCCGCTCGCGGATGTTCTCCACCAGCCGGGAGGAGAAGTAGCCGCCGTAGACCATGTTGGCCAGCCGGACGGCGGGCAGGTCGGGGTCGGTGCGGCTGGGGGCGGGACCCCCGAGTCGCAGGTTGGACTGCACCGCACCGGGCCGGTCGACGACCTGCAGCACGCCGGGCGCCGACGGCGGCACCGGCGGGGCGACGACCGCCGTCCCCTCGCCGGTCCAGCCGGCCAGTGCGGTCCCGACGGCGTCGACCGCGGCGGCCGGGTCGAGGTCGCCGACCAGGACCAGGGTGCTGCCGGCGGGCAGCACCCGTTCGCGGTGCAGCTTGCGCAGCGCCTGGGACCGCACCGCGTTCACCAGCTCGGCGGCGGGCAGCTGCTCGGCGTAGGGGTGGGCGCCGTAGCGGCGGGCGGCCAGCGCGGTGCGCGCGATGATGCCGGGCTGGGAGCGGGCGATGGCGATCCGCTCGGCGACCCGGGCCCGCTCGGCCTCCACCCGGTCGACCGGGTAGGTGGCGTCGGTGAGCACCTCGGCCAGCACGCCCAGCACCGGGGCGAGCCCCTCGGCGAGCAGCGTGGTCGAGAACAGCAGCCGGTCGGGGTCGGTGGAGACCGACAGCTCACCGCCGTGGGCCTGCAGGGCCTCGGCGATGCCGGTGGCGTCGTGCGCGCCGGTGCCCAGCAGGACGGCGCCGGAGAGCACCGCGGCGCGGGCGGTGTGCTGAGCAGCGGCCCGCGCGGTCGGCGCCGCGAAGGGCACCCGCAACCGCAGCTCCACGAGCGGGACACCCGGCCGCGGGACGACGACCAGCCGGAGCCCGTTGGGCAGCGTCTGCTCGGTGACGGCCAGCTCGGGCTGCGGCCGGGGCTCCCCGAGCGGCGGGATCAGCACGGGGGCGCTCACCGACGTCCTCCCGTGGCGCGCAGTTCGAGGACCGCGACGGTGCCGGGGTCCAGGCCCCGGGCGGCGACCTGCACCTGCTCGGGGGTCACGGCGGCCAGCCGGGCGGCGAGCTCGCCGGCCAGCTCGGCGCGACCGTGGACGAGCTCGGCGTTGGCGAAGGCCAGCGTCCGGCCGAGCACCGAGTCGGCCTGGCGCAGCAGCTGGGCCTCGGTGCGCGCCTGCACGCGGGCCAGCTCGTCGGCGCCGACGCCGTCCTCGGCGATCCGGCCGACCTCCTCGTGGACCGCGGTGACGACCTTCTCGGTCGGGACCGACGCCGGGTGGTGCACCTGCGTGGTGAGCAGGGTGGCGTCCCGGACGTCGAAGGGGTCGCCGAACAGGCCCACGTAGCTGCTCTGCGCGACGGCGAGCTGGTCGTCGTGGACCAGCCGGCGCTCCAACCGGGAGGCGTCGCCCTCGCTGAGCAGCTCGGCCAGCAGCACCGTGCCGAGGTAGGTGTCGAGGTCGCCGACCGGGTCCGGCACGCGCCAGCCGAGGGCCACCGCGGGCGCCGGGGCCAGCCGGTCCTCGACCACGCCGGATCGGACGGTGGTCGGCGACGGCTCGCCGGTGGGCGGCGTCGGCGGCACCTCGCGGGCGGCCACGGGTGCGAACCAGCGGCGCACCAGCTGCTCGGTCTCCTCGACGTCGAGGTCGCCACCCAGGCAGAGCACGGCGTTGCCCGGCGCGTAGTAGCGGTGGAAGAAGTCCGCGGCGTCGTCGACGGTCGAGGACTCCAGGTCGACGAAGGAGCCGTAGCCGTCGTGGGTGTTGGCGAAGCTCTCGAACGCGATCTGCGGCAGCTGCAGCCACGGGAAGGCGCCGTAGGGCCGGTTGAGCACGTTGACCCGGATCTCCTCCTTGACCACGTCGATCTGGTTGCGGAGGTTCTCCTCGGTGAT
>DASQNB010000378.1:0-4546 GCA_035645175.1 Geodermatophilus sp. | reverse complement strand
CGCAGCAGCTCCGAACGGCGGAACGCGGGTCCACCGGAGCGGCCGATCACCACCGCCGTCCCCGGGCTGCCGAAGGGGGTGGCCATCATCTCGATGGCCATCTCGCGCCAGCGCTCCGGCAGCCAGCCGTCCTCGCTGGGCAGCAGCCGCGGGCCGGGCAGCGGCAGCCAGGGCAGCGTCATCCCGTCGAAGGACGGCGCGGCGTCGGACGCGGCCAGCACCTCGCAGGGGCCGTCCGCGGTGCCGGAGAGGACGACGGACCAGCCGCTGTGGAACACCCGCGGCAGCTCGGCCGCCAGCAGCTTCACCGCGAGGGTGGGCGGGCCAGGCGCGGCCGCCCGGGCCAGCGCCTCCAGCAGCTCCAGCTCGCGGTGGGTGTCCAGCGGCCCGTGGAAGGGGCGCAGCGACTCGACCTGCACGCCGGGCACGGCCTGCGCGACGGTGATCAGGCTGTCCGGCAGCCGGTCGGGGGGCAGGTCCACGACGATGTCGTCGACGGCGACGCCGCGGCCGCGTTCGAGCACGTCGACGGAGACGATGTCGATGCCCGCCGTGCCCAGTGCCGTGGCGACGGCGCCGAGGATGCCAGGGCGGTCGGGCACGACCAGCCGCAGGAGATGGGACACGTTTCCTCCGAGCTCGGGATACGGGCCGATCTCCGTCGATCGTGAACCGCGCCAGCTTCCCCCATCGACGGCCCGGCGGTCGAGCGGCCTCCTCCGGCCGACCGGTGCAGCGGGCTCCCCACGTACAGTGGCTGGGTTCCGAACGTCGTGACGAGCGCCCTCCGCGGCGCCGACGGAGTGGAGTCCCGCCCCAGCATGAGCACCCCCTCCCCGCAGGAGACGGCCGCCGCCGGACCCGAGTCGCAGGCCCCCGCCGCAGCCGGCCGGCAGGACACCGCCGGTCTCGGGCGTGACGACGTGGCGCACCTGGCCCGGCTGGCCCGGCTGGCCCTCACCGACGAGGAGCTCGACCACTTCGCCGGGCAGCTGTCCGCGGTGCTCGACGCGGTCGCCGAGGTCGGGAAGGCCGACGTGGGCGACGTCCCGCCGATGACGCACGCGGTGCCGCTGACCAACGTCACGCGTGAGGACGTCGTCATGCCGAGCCTGCCGCGGGACGTCGTCCTCGGGCAGGCCCCGGCGGCCGAGGACGACCGCTTCCGCGTGCCGCAGATCCTCGGGGAGGAGGAGTGAGCAGCCCGGTGGACACCGACCTGACGCACCTGGACGCCGTCGAGCTCGGCCGCCGCCTGGCGGCCGGCGAGACCAGCTCGGTGGAGCTGACGCAGGCCTACCTCGACCGCATCGCCGCGCAGGACGAGACGCTCGGCGCCTACCTGCTCGTCGACGCCGAGGCCGCGCTCGCCCGTGCCGGTGAGCTCGACGCCGCCCGCGCCGCCGGTGAGGAACTCGGCCCGCTGGCCGGCCTGCCGGTCGCGCTCAAGGACGTCTTCGTCACCGAGGGCGTGCCCACCACCAGCGGCTCGAAGATCCTCGAGGGCTGGCGGCCGCCGTACGACGCGACCGTCGCCGCGCGGCTCAAGGCCGCCGGGACGGTGCTGCTCGGCAAGACCAACATGGACGAGTTCGCGATGGGCTCCTCCACGGAGAACTCCGCCTACCGCCCGACCCGCAACCCGTGGGACCCGGAGACGATCCCCGGCGGCTCCTCGGGCGGGTCCTCCGCCGCGGTCGCCGGCGGGCTGGCCCCGTGGGCGCTGGGCACCGACACCGGCGGGTCGATCCGCCAGCCGGCCGCGATGACCGGTCTGGTCGGGCACAAGCCCACCTACGGCTCGGTCTCCCGCTACGGCCTGATCGCCTTCTCCTCGAGCCTGGACCAGGCCGGCCCGATGGCGCGCACCGTGCTCGACGCCGCCGTCCTGCACGAGGCGATCGGCGGCCACGACCCGCGCGACTCGACCAGCATCGAGGCCCCCGTGCCCGTCCTGGTCAAGGCCACGCAGGAGGGTGCCCGCGGCGAGCTGGCGGGCCTGCGGGTCGGCGTGGTCCGCGAGCTGGGCGGCGACGGGCACACCGACGGCTACGAGTCCGGCGTCCTGGACCGGGTGCGGGAGACCGTCGAGCTGCTCGCCGGCATGGGCGCCGAGGTGCGCGAGGTGTCCTGCCCCGCGTTCGACCTGGCGCTGCCGGCCTACTACCTGATCGCGCCCAGTGAGGCGTCGTCCAACCTGGCCCGCTTCGAGGGCATGCGCTTCGGCCTGCGGGTGGGGGACGACGGCGGCCACTCCCTCGAGGAGGTCATGTCGCTGACCCGCGAGCAGGGCTTCGGGCCCGAGGTCAAGCGGCGGATCGTGCTCGGCACCTACGCCCTGTCGGCCGGGTACTACGACGCCTACTACGGGCAGGCGCAGAAGGTCCGCACGCTGATCACCCGCGACTTCACCAGCGCGTTCGACGACGTCGACGTGCTGGTCAGCCCGACCAGCCCCACCGTGGCCTGGCCGATCGGTGCGCGCGTCGACGACCCGCTGGCGATGTACGCCGCCGACCTGTGCACGCTGCCGGCCAGCCTCGCCGGACTGCCGGCCATCTCGGTGCCGTGCGGGCTGTCCGACGGGCTGCCGGTCGGCTTCCAGGTCATGGCGCCGGCACTGGCCGACGACCGCTGCTACCGGGTCGCCGCTGCGGTCGAGGCGGCGCTGGACGCCGCCCGCGGTCACCGGTTCCTGGACGAGCTCGCGAACCGGGAGGCTGCCGCGTGAACGGTGCGCTCAAGGCCGCCTGGGCCCTCACCGCGTTCGTCGTCCTCGTGGGCCTGGTCGGCTGGATCGTCACCGGTGAGGTCTTCTTCGCCTTCTTCCTGGTCCTGGGCGTGCTCACCGCCATCGGTGCGGTGCTGACCGGCCGCTCCGTCCGCAAGGAGAACGACTCCCGATGAGCACCACGCAGGCCCAGACCATGAACGGCACGGACCGCCTCGTCGACCACGACGAGCTCCTCACCCGCTACGAGCCGGTCATCGGCCTGGAGACCCACGTCGAGCTGGGCACCGCGTCGAAGATGTTCTGCGGCTGCTCCACCACCTTCGGGGCCGAGCCGAACACCCAGACGTGCCCGGTGTGCCTGGGTCTGCCCGGCTCGCTGCCGGTGGCCAACGCCGCGGCCATCGAGGCGACCATCCGCATCGGGCTGGCCCTGGGCTGCCGGATCGCCTCCTGGTGCCGCTTCGCCCGGAAGAACTACTTCTACCCGGACATCCCCAAGGGCTTCCAGACCAGCCAGTACGACGAGCCGCTGTGCATCGCGGGCCACCTCGACGTCGAGGTGGACGGCGAGACGTACCGGGTGGAGATCGAGCGGGTGCACCTGGAGGAGGACACCGGCAAGAACCTGCACGTCGGCGGGTCCACCGGCCGCATCCACGGCGCCTCGCACTCGCTGGTCGACTTCAACCGGGCCGGCATCCCGCTGGTCGAGATCGTCACCCGGCCGATCCCCGGCGCCGGCGCCAAGGCCCCCGAGGTCGCCCGCGCCTACGTCACCGAGCTGCGCGAGATCGTGCAGACCCTCGGCGCCTCCGACGTCCGGATGGAGCAGGGCAGCCTGCGCTGCGACGTGAACCTCTCGCTCAACCCGGTGGGTTCCCTGGACTGGGGCACCCGGACCGAGACCAAGAACGTCAACTCCCTGCGCAGCGTCGAGCGGGCGGTCCGGTACGAGATGCGCCGGCAGGCCGCGGTCCTCGACGCCGGGGGTCGGGTGCTGCAGGAGACCCGGCACTTCCACGAGGACACCGGCAGCACCTCGCCGGGCCGGAGCAAGGAGGAGGCGACCGACTACCGGTACTTCCCCGAGCCCGACCTGGTGCCGGTCGCGCCCGACGCCGAGTGGGTCGAGAAGCTGCGGGTCGAGCTGCCCGAGCTCCCGGCCGCCCGACGGGCCCGGCTCCGGGAGGAGTGGGGCCTGTCACCCACGGAGATGTCCTGGCTCGCCAACGCCGGCGCGCTCGGCCTCGTGGCCGACACCGTCGAGGCCGGCGCCACGCCCGCCGAGGCGCGCAAGTGGTGGCTGGGCGAGCTGGCCCGCCGGGCCAACGACGCCGGCGTCGAGCTGACCGAGCTGGCCGTGACGCCGCAGCAGGTCGCCGAGCTGACCCGCCTGGTCGCCGAGGGGACCATCAACGACCAGCTGGCCCGCCAGGCCCTGGACGGGGTGCTCGCCGGCGAGGGCGACCCGGCGCAGGTCGTGCAGGCCCGCGGTCTCGCGGTGATGGGGGATTCCGACGAGCTGGTCGCCGCCGTCGAGGCCGCGATCGCCGGGGCGCCCGACGTCGTCGCCAAGGTCCAGGGCGGCAAGGTGCAGGCCCTCGGCGCGCTCGTCGGCGCGGTCATGAAGGCCACGCGCGGCAAGGCCGACGCCGCCACGGTCAAGCGGATGCTGGAGGAGCGCGTCGTCGGGAGCTGACAGTGGTGCACTTCCCGCGGATGTGCGCCGTGCAGATCCGCGGAAGTGCACGGAGGACGTCACAGCGGTGAGTCCGACGCCCCGCCCGGTGGGAAGACGCGCAGCACCCGGTC
>DASQNB010000377.1:0-1620 GCA_035645175.1 Geodermatophilus sp. | reverse complement strand
GGTCGTCCCCGGCTGAGAGAGGACCCCCTGCCCCCCACCGCTCGCAAGCTCGCGGCGGGACCCTGCAGGGGGCCGCACGCCGACGTGCAGCGCCCGTGAGGGGCGTCGGACTCCGGTCCGGCGCCCCTCGCGGCGTCGTGGGGCCGGTCAGCCGACCGCGGTGGCCTCGATCTCCACCATCAAGTCCGGGAAGGCCAGCCGAGTGACGCCGACGAGCGTGCTGCTCGGCCTCACGCCGGCCGCGGTGAACCGCTGGGCCAGGCCCTCCCAGGCGCCCATCATCGCGTCGACGTCCGTGGTGAACACGGTCGTGCGGACGACGTCGGCGAGTGTCATCCCGGCCTGCCCGAGCACGGTCTCGAGGTTGTCCAGAGCGAGCGAGACCTGAGCGACGATGTCACCGGCGTGCTGCGGTGTGCCGTCGGCGTCCACGGCGGCCTGTCCGGAGAGTGCGAGGACGCGGGTCGCGCCCTCCACCAGTGGCGCCTGGTCGAACCCGTATCCGAGCGACCACGGCCAGGGGTTCACGGACGTGCGCGTGATGGTCATCGGTTCTCCCCTCCTCGCCCGGCGGCGGCATCGACGGCCGACGGTGCGGTGCCCATGGTGGACCTCCGTCGGACGGGTGGGCCCTGTGGACGTGTGACCGCTGGGGCGCCTGCGCCCGCACCCCCGACACGCCGAAGGGCGACACCCGGATTTCTCCGGACTTTCTCCCGTCCACACCCGGTGGGTGGCCTTTCCGCAGGTCAGTCGCGGGATACGGGGGACGGCGCCGCGGCGTCCCCCGCTGTCTCCACATGTCGACACGGCTGTGTCCACCGACTTGTCCACAAGTTGTGCAGAAGCGCACCCACACCGGTGTTGGACTGGTCCGTCCGCACTTCCTAACGTCCTCCTCGACCCCGCGACCGCCCGGACTGTCGGTGCCCCGGGGTAGGAACGTCTCGAACGCCTGTTCGAGTCAGGTGTGCAGCGTACTGGTGCTCCCCCACCAGGCCCCGGCGATCCCGCCGGGGCCTGTGCGCGGGTGCGCCGTGAGTGGATGGAGGACTTCCCGTGGCGGTGGCCGACGACTTCAGCCGACCGATCCCGACGGCGCCGCAGTACGACCGGCAGCCGCCGCAGGACGTCGCGGCGGAGCAGTCGGTGCTCGGCGGCATGCTGCTGAGCAAGGACGCGATCGCCGACGTCGTCGAGGTGCTGGCGGGCCCGGACTTCTACCGGCCGGCGCACCAGGTGATCTTCGACTGCATCCTCGACCTGTACGGGCGGGGCGAGCCGGCCGACGCGATCACCGTCGCCGCCGAGCTCAACCGCACCGACCAGCTGTCGAAGATGGGCGGCGCGGTCTACCTGCACACCCTCATCCAGTCGACCCCGACGGCGGCCAACGCCGGCTACTACGCCGCGATCGTGGCCGAGCAGGCGGTGCTGCGGCGGCTGGTCGAGGCCGGCACCCGCGTCGTCCAGCTGGGCTACGGCGCGGCCGGCGGCAAGGGCGACGTCGACGACATCGTCGACCGCGCCCAGCAGGAGATCTACGACGTCACCGAGAAGCGCATGAGCGAGGACTACTCGCGCCTCGAGGACGTCCTGCAGCCGACGATGGACGAGCTG
>DASQNB010000376.1:0-3201 GCA_035645175.1 Geodermatophilus sp. | reverse complement strand
CTGTCCACGCTGCTGGAGTTCGGCCACCTCTCGGTCGAGGACGGCGTCAAGCTCTACCAGCAGTACGTCACCAAGATCCCGTTCGTCGACGACGTGCCCGCCGCCGCACGGAGCTGAGCGGCCCGCGACGTGTGCCGACGCGGGTGTGCCGGGTAGCCCCCGTCCGGCCGCGCCGGCGCCTCGAACCCCGGGGGACACCGCGGGCCGCCCGAGAGGAGGCCTGCCGTGGTGCAGTCCGCGCGCGAGGAGCTGGGGACCACCGACGCACCGGTCGAGGACGAGGTCGTCGAGGCCTTCGACCGGATCGTCGACGAGGGCGCGCAACGCCTGCACCGCTCGTGGCGGGAGGTGCTGACCACCGGGCTCGCCGGCGGCCTGGAGGTCGCCACCGGCGTCGTGGCGCTGCTCGCCGTCTACGCCGCGACCGGCAGCCACCTGCTGGCCGGGCTGGCGTTCAGCATCGGCTTCATCGCGCTCATGCTGGCCAAGAGCGAGCTGTTCACCGAGGGGTTCCTCGTGCCGGTGACCGCGGTGGTCGCCGGCCGGGCGAGCGCCGGGCAGCTGGGCAAGCTGTGGGCCGGCACCCTCGTGGCCAACCTCGTCGGGGGCTGGCTGGTGATGTGGCTGGTCGTGCACGCCCTGCCGGACCTCGGTGCGACCGCGGTCGAGTCGGGCCGGACCTTCGTCGACGCGCCGCTGGACCTGCGCGCGGTCTGCCTGGCGCTGCTCGCCGGCGCCTTCATCACCCTGATGACCCGCATGCAGCACGGCGCCGACTCCGAGACGGGGAAGGTCGCCGCGGCGGTGGCCGGGGCGTTCCTGCTCGCCGGGCTGGTGCTCTTCCACTCCATCCTGGACTCACTGATCATCTTCGGCGCGATCCACCACGGCGCCCCGTACGGCTACGCCGACTGGCTGGCCTGGTTCTGGTACACCACGCTGCTCAACGTCGTGGGCGGGCTGGTCGTCGTCACGCTCCTGCGGCTGGTGCGCAGCAAGGAGCTCATCGAGCGCGAGCGGGAGGCGGCCGGCGCCTGAGGCCGACGTCGCAGGTGCACCCCGCCGTCGCCGGTCAGCCGCTCGCCGCCCGGCGGATCGCGGTCAGGTAGCGCTCGGTGGCCAGCCGCTGGACCAGCGTGCTGACCGGCCCGCCGAGGCGGGCCAGCGGCGAGGCCAGCCGGGCGAAGACCCGCAGCGAGAAGACCACGTCATCGCCGGGCTCGAGCCGGACGACGAACGCCTCCTCGCCGCTCTCGGGGTGGCCGGGCAGCGTGCCGTAGGCGAAGCCGCGCTCGTCGCCGGTCGTCTGCGCCCAGACCACCCGGCAGGGGATGTCGTAGCCCGGCCGCGGCAGCCCCGCGGTGAGGACGACGACGGTGCCCGGCTCGCTCGCCGGCCCACTGGCCCGCACCCGCAGCCCGAGGCTGCGCTGCGCCCGCCAGTCGAACACCGCCGCGGCGGCCCGCTCGAAGGCCGCCGTCCCGGTGCCGACGACGACCGACCGCTCGACGTGGTCGTAGCCGGCGGGCATCACCGGCTGCCGCGTCGCGCCCACCTCGGCGTAGGTCAACGGGACGCCGGCGAGGTCGGCGGGGTCGAGAACGCGCAGGATGCCCACGTCCGCAGTGTCCCCGGGGACGTCGGTGTCCCGCCGGTAGGGTCGCGGCCACTGTGCTGCCCGCCGTCACCGCCACCCGCTACGTCACCCCGCTGCGCGAGGGTGGCTCGCTGCCGGGGCTCATGGAGGCCGACGACCTGGGCACCTACGTGGTCAAGTGGCGGGCCGCGGGGCAGGGCGTGAAGGTGCTGGTCGCCGAGGTCGTGTGCGGCGAGCTGGCCCGGGCCCTGTCGCTGCCGGTGCCGGCGCTGGTCACCGTGGACGTCGCCCCCGAGCTGGCCGTGGGGGAGCCCGACGTCGAGGTGCAGGAGCTGCTGCAGCGCTCGGCCGGGGTCAACCTCGGCCTGGACTACCTGCCCGGCGCGCTGGACTTCGAGGCCGGCGCCGACGGCGTCGACCCGGAGCTGGCCGGCCGGGTGCTGTGGTTCGACGCGCTCGTGGGCAACGTCGACCGCTCGTGGCGCAACCCCAACATGCTGTTCTGGCACGGCCGGCTGCAGCTGATCGACCACGGGGCCACGCTGACCTTCCACCACCACTGGCCGGGTGCGGCCGCCGCGGTGACCCGCCCCTACGACGCCGCCCAGCACGCGCTGGTCGAGTGCTCGCCCGACGTCCGGGCCGCCGACGCCGCGCTCGGCCCCCGCGTCACCCGGCCGCTGCTCGAGGAGGTCCTGCGCCAGGTGCCCGACGGCTGGCTGGAGGAAGAAGGACCCCGTCCTCCCCACCCCTCGGAGAAGGACCCCCTGCCCCCCGCCCGCTCGCAAGCTCGCGGCGGGACCCTGCAGGGGGCCGGCGGTGCCCTGGCCGGGGCCACGCACCGGCCGACTGCCCCCGACGCCGTGCGCGCCCGCTACGTCGACCAGCTGCTGGCCCGGCTGGCCGCCCGCGACGCGTGGCTGCCGCCGCTGGTGGCCACCGCGGCCGCGGGCGGGTCGCGCCGGCGCGCGCCGCGGGGGGAGAACCGGCCGTCGTGGCTGGGCCCGCCACCGCCTGCGGGGATGAGTCAGCGGTGAGCCGGGACACCTTCGAGTACGCCGTCCTCCGGGTGGTGCCACGGGTGGAGCGGGGGGAGTCGCTCAACGCCGGCGTCCTCGTCTACTGCCGGCAGCGCGACTATCTCGGCTCGCGCGTGCACCTGGACGCCGACCGCCTGCGCGCCCTGGACCCCACCGCGGACCCCGGGGCGATCCGCCGCGCGCTGCAGGCCGCCGCCGACGTCTGCGCCGCCGACCCGGTCTCCGGTGCCGCCGGGCGGGAGGCGCTGGGGTCGCGGTTCCGCTGGCTGACCGCGCCGCGCAGCACCGTCGTCCAGGCCGGGCCGGTGCACACCGGGCTGACCGACGACCCCGACGCCGAGGCCGACCGGCTGCTGCGGCTGCTGGTGCTGCCCGTCCAGGCGTGAGGCGCTGTACCCCGTTCGGGTGAACGGCAGGTGGCCGGGGACTTCACGAGGCCCATGCCCGAGCGTCATGCGGTCGTCGGCCCGGCCCACTAGCGTCCGGGCACCGACGTCCACCAGAACCGAGGACCCGATGACGGACATCTCCAACCCGCGCCGCCGCCTCTTCCTGCCCCTGCTC
>DASQNB010000375.1:0-2146 GCA_035645175.1 Geodermatophilus sp. | reverse complement strand
GATGCGGGCCTTCATCGAGCACCGGCTGCACACGGGCGCGCTGCCGGTGAAGCTGTGGGCGGTCGGCTCGGCGTTCCGCTACGAGCGCCCGCAGGCCGGCCGCTACCGGCACTTCACCCAGGTCGACATGGAGGCGCTGGGTGTCGACGACCCCGCGCTGGACGCCGAGGTGGTGGCCCTCGGCGTGCAGGGCTTCCGCGACCTCGGGCTGACCGACTTCGAGCTGCTGCTGACCTCGCTGGGTGACGCGACCTGCCGCCCGCAGTACCGCGAGCTGCTGGTGGAGTACCTGGAGAAGCTGGACCTCGACGAGGACACCCGGCGGCGCGCGGCGATCAACCCGCTGCGGGTGCTCGACGACAAGCGCCCCGAGGTGCAGGCCCAGCTGGACGACGCACCGCTGATGGTCGACCACCTCTCGGACTCCACGAAGGCCCACTACGACGCCGTCCGCCAGCACCTGACCGACCTGGGCGTGACCTGGACCGAGGCGCCGCGGCTGGTGCGCGGGCTGGACTACTACACGAAGACGACGTTCGAGTTCGTGCACAACGGGCTGGGCGCGCAGTCGGCGATCGGCGGCGGCGGGCGCTACGACGGGCTGTCGGCGTCGCTGGGCGGCCCGGACGTGTCGGGCATCGGGTACGCCGTCGGGGTCGACCGGACGCTGCTGGCGGTGCAGGCCGAGGGGCTCGACATCGGCGCGGCGACCGGTGTGCAGGCCTTCGTCGTCCCGCTGGGCGAGGAGGCGAAGCGGCTGGCGGTGCGCCTGGTCGGGCAGCTGCGCCAGGCCGGCGTCTCGGCCGACACCGTGTACGGCGGGCGCGGGCTCAAGGGCGCGATGAAGGCCGCCGACCGGTCGGGCGCCTCGCACGTCGTCGTCATCGGGGAGCGGGACCTGGCCGAGGGCGTCGGCCAGCTCAAGGACATGCGCACCGGCGAGCAGCACCCCGTCCCGGTGGGGGAGCTGTTCGACCGGGTGCGTGCGAGTGTGGAGACGTGAGCATGCAGCAGCGACCCCTGGGACGGACGGGGGCCGACGTCAGCGTCGTCGGCCTGGGCACCTGGCAGCTGGGCGGCGACTGGGGGGACGTCGACGACGACACCGCAGCCGAGGTCCTCGACGCCGCACTGGACGCCGGGATCACCCTGCTCGACACCGCCGACGTCTACGGCGACGGCCGCTCCGAGGAGCGCATCCGCAAGGCGCTGGTCGCCCGCTCGGACCGGCCGTTCGTGGCGACCAAGGCCGGCCGCCGCGCCGACCCGTTCGAGGCCGCGCAGTACACGCCGGAGAACCTGCGCGCCTGGGTCGACCGGTCCCGCCGCAACCTCGGCGTCGACACGCTCGACCTGGTGCAGCTGCACTGCCCGCCGCCGGCGGTCTACACCGACCACCGGGTGTACGACGCGCTCGACGGCCTGGTCGCCGACGGCGCGATCGCGGCCTACGGCGTCTCGGTGGAGACCGTCGCCGAGGGACTGACCGCGCTGGAGCACCCGGGCGTGCAGTCGATCCAGGTGATCCTCAACGTCTTCCGGCGCAAGCCGCTGGAGGAGCTGCTGCCCGCGGCCGCCAAGGCGCAGGTCGGCGTCCTGGCCCGGGTGCCGCTGGCCAGCGGGCTGCTGACCGGCAAGTACGACGAGACGACGACGTTCGCCCCAGACGACCACCGGAACTTCAACCGCAACGGCGAGGCCTTCGACGTCGGCGAGACCTTCTCCGGGGTGCCCTTCGAGGTCGGCCTCGCGGCGGCCCGCGAGGTCGCCGAGATCGCCGGCGACGCCCCGACCGCGGCGTTCGCGCTGCGCTGGGTGATCGACCAGCCCGGCGTCACCACGGTCATCCCCGGCGCCCGCACCGTCGAGCAGGTCCGTGGCAACGTCGTGGCGGCCGGGCTGCCCCCGCTCACCGACGCCCAGCTCTCCGACCTCGAGCGCGTCTACGACGAGCGCATCCGCGCCCACGTCCACGACCGCTGGTGACGGTCACCCGGCCCGCCCCGCTGCCCTCGGCCCGCCCCACCGCCCACTCCGTCACGTCCCGCACACCACCCCGAGAGGCAACCTCCGTGCTCCGCACCCACGACGCCGGCACGCTGCGCGCGTCCGACGCCGGCTCCACCGTCACCCTCGCCGGCTGGGT
>DASQNB010000374.1:0-6239 GCA_035645175.1 Geodermatophilus sp. | reverse complement strand
GGGCGACGTCGACCTCGACGAGGAGGGACGGTCGTGCAGGAGGAGGGGCTCCGGCCGGGGAAGACGGCGGGAGGTACAAGCGATCACCTCGGGCGCGAGCACGGGACGACGGAGCCGGCGGCCGTGCTACACGTGGAGCGGAGGGCCGGTGTTGAGCCCGCGGTCAGCGTATGCGGAACAGCTCCGTCTCGCCAATGACCCGCCGTCGACCCCGCCCGGCCGGGAACGGGCCGGGGAGCACCGGCACCGGCTGCGGCTCATCCCCCGTGCCGGGCGCACCGTCATCCGTCCGTTCCGGTGCGTGGGGCGCGCCGATGCCTGCGGACGGACCGCCGACCACCCTGCGCGACGACCGCGGTGACGCTGCGGTGTGCACCCGGGCGGGACGGGCCGTCACGCTGGACATACGCAGCGTCGTCCCCCGCTGGCGACCGTCCCTGCCGGCGGTGCACCCCCTTTGTCCCGGCCCGGCGGCCGACCTAGCGTCGGCGCGGCCCGTGCGGGACCTCGTCGCCGAACCGCGGTGACACCCGTCGGGCGCCGCCCAACCGGGCGTCGGCAGCAGCCGTCGCCCGGGCCGGGGACCCACCGCAGCACCTGGGGTGAAGCAGGACCGGACCAGAGCTCCGGCCTGCCGGGCGAGTTCCCCGCCCGAACCCGTCAGCTAACCCGGTCGGCGGTCAAGGAGAACAGGAGAACCGTCGTCCATGACGACTACTCGCATGCCCACGTCCGGTCGTCCGCTCCGCGGGCGGCATGCCGCGGTGGCACTCCTCGCAGGTGCCGGGGTGGCGTTCACCGCCCTCCCGGCGCAGGCGCACGTGCCGACCCAGGCCGCCGCCGTCGCCGCCCCGGCGCCGGCTCCGTCGAGCAAGCCGACCCCCACGTCGAGCTCCTACAGCATGTGGGACCCGCACGTCCGGCCCGTCGTCCAGGAGGTCACCGAGCGCTTCGGCGTCTCCACGGTCCACACCCGGCCCGGCCACAGCCCCACCCAGGGCCGCGCCGCGGACTTCATGGTCTACAGCGACCGGGCCAAGGGTGACGCCGTCGCCCAGTACGTGATCGACAACGCGGCCCGCTTCCGCGTCGAGTACGTCATCTGGCGGCAGCGCATCTACATGGTCTCGTCCGGCACGTGGCGGGCCATGGCCGACCGCGGCTCTGCCACGGCCAACCACATGGACCACCCGCACGTGGCCTTCCGGCCGGCCTGACCGGACGAGAGCCTCCCTGCCCGGGCCGGGCAGGGAGGCTCTCGCCGGGTCGGCTCTAGTCGGCCGTGGGCGGCAGCAGCCGCGGCACGAACACCTCGTCGATCGGGCGCGGGCCCACGTACTGCCGGCAGGTGCACGGCACCCACTGGTGGCCGGACCACCGGCCCCGCTTGTCGTAGGTGTCGCGGCGCAGCTCGGCGTAGCAGGTGTTGGTCTCGGTGTCGTGCTGGCTGAGCACGTGACCGCACCCGCACAGCGGCGCCGGTGGCGGGGGCGCGGGCCGGCGGCGGCGGCTGAGCCGACCACCGAGCAGACCGATCGCGAGCAGTGCCGCGCCGACCAGCATGCTGACAGGTTCCACCGACGTGCTCCTCCCGATCGCGCCCCTCGACGGTAGCGCGCGGAGGGGGTCAGCCGGTGTGCTTCCCCCGGCCGCTCACGGCGTCGCGGAGGTGGTCGATGAGGCTCGCCACCGGTCCGGCCACGGTGCGGACGATGCCCTCGTTGGGCGTCATGGGGTGCGGCCGGGTGGGCGCCAGGGCCTTGACCCGCTCGACCTCCTGCGCCATCTCCACGAGCTGCTCGCGGCTGAACGTCGCCCGCAGCTCGGTGAACATCCGGCTCTCCTCGTGCTCGACGTGGTGCCGGATCTCCCGGACGAGCGTGGCCACCTCGGTGTCGAACTGCGGGTCGTCGGGGTCCATCCGCTCGAGCCGCTTCATGGTCTCCTCGGCCTCGGCGTGCTCGTGCTTGGAGTTCTCGGCCTCCTCGCGGTCGACCTGGTCCTCGACGCGGGGGTAGACGCGGGTCTCCTCGGCGACGGAGTGCTTGACGAGGCCGATCGTCACCTCGTCGACCAGCTCCCGCTTGCGGCGCAGGACGTCGGGGCCGGTCTGCCCGAACAGTCCCTCGAGCTCGGTGAAGATGCGGTCGAACTCGCGGTGGTCGGCGCTGAGCAGGTCCACGACGTCGCGCTGGCTGTCGGTCTGGGTCACGGCTCGCTCCTGGGGTGTGCGGGGATCCTCTGTGGGTTCCCCGTGGCGGGCACGTGCACACGCCTGCCCGCCGCCCCTCCGGCCGCACACGGTGTGTTTCCGGAGTGTGAGGCTGGGCACAACCGGATCGTGCAGTCCTACGCCGTGGGGTTCGCCCGCCCGGACCGCTGGTCCCGGGGCAGGCCGACCGAGCAGAGCAGACCGTGGCACGCCGTCGAGGCCCACCGGCCGCCGAGCGAGCTGGACGGCGAGGTGGAGCTGGCCGTCTGCGGCGCCATCGTGCAGGTGTGGGGGTCGCAGGAGTGGCAGCGGGTCGGCGCCGGCCGGACGGCGTGCGACGAGTGCCGTGAGCTGACCTCGGCGGAGCGACCGCTCAGCCGGATCGGCTGAGCGCCCGCACCCGCCGCCGTCCGGTCAGCGGCGCTCGGGCCGCCGTCCGCTGATCGCCGAGAGGCCGGTGATCTCCCGGCCCACGATCAGCGCCTGCACCGAGTCGGTGCCCTCGAAGGTGTAGATGGCCTCCATGTCGGCGTGGTGCCGGGCGACGTGGTGGTCGAGCAGGATGCCGTCACCGCCCAGGACGTCGCGGGCGCCGGCGACGATCGCCCGGGCCTTGACGGCGCAGTTCATCTTCGCCAGGGACGCCATCGCCGCGGTCATCCGGCCGGCGTCGGCCAGCCTGGACAGCCGCCAGCACATCAGCTGCATGGTGGTGATCTCGGCGAGCATCCGCGCCAGCTTGTCCTGCACCAGCTGGTAGCCGGCGATCGGCTGACCGAACTGCTCGCGCTGCAGCGCGTGCGCCAGCGCCAGCTCGTAGGAGGCGGTGGCCAGCCCCAGTGCCCGCCAGGCGACGGTGTAGCGGGTGCGGTCCAGCACCCGCGAGACGTCCTTGAAGGAGTGGCAGTTGGCCAGCCGGTTCTCCGCCGGCACGCGGACGTCGGTCAGCGTGATCTCGGCCTGCCACACCGCGCGCAGCGCCGTCTTGCCGGTCATGACCCGGGCCTCGTAGCCCGGCGTCCCCTTGTCGACGACGTACCCGCCGACGGCGCCGTCCTCGCCGCGGGCCCAGATGATCACGTGGTCGGCGATGCTGCCGTTGCCGATCCACTTCTTCTGGCCGTTGAGCACGAAGGCGTCGCCGTCCCGGCGGGCGGCGGTCTCCAGGCCGACGGCGTCCGAGCCGTGCGCGGGCTCGGTCAGGCCGAACGCGCCGATCCGCTCCAGGCGGGCCATCGCCGGCAGCCAGCGCTCCCGCTGCTCCTCGTCGCCGAGCATCGCGATCGACTGCATCGCCAGGAAGCTGTGGACGCCGTTGAAGGTGCCCACGCTGCCGTCGGCGCGGGCGAGCTCCGCGGCGACCAGGCCGGCCGCGACGTTGCTCATCCCGGGGCAGCCGTAGCCCTCGATCGTGCCGCCGGCGATGCCGACCTCGGCGAGCTTGGGCACCAGCTCGAAGGGGAACTCGGCGCGCTCCCAGTAGTCGTTGATCCGCGGGGTGACCTCCTTCTCGCAGAAGGCCCGCACCCGGTCGCGGATCTCCACCTCCTCCGGCTCGAGGAGTTCCTCCAGGTCGTAGAAGTCGGGGCTCGGCTGGCTCATGTGCCGACGCTACGTCCACCCTGCCAGTGCCGCGCGGAAACCCGTCGACAAAAGCGAACGGCTCGTTCACGATTGCGGCCGTGTTGATCTCCGAGGACGAGTACCGCACGTGGGATGCCGTGGGGATGGCCGGGCTGGTCCGGGAGGGGGAGGTGACCGCCGCCGACCTGGCCGAGACGGCGACGGCCGTGCTCGACGGCCTGCCGGCGCTCAACGCCGTCGCCGACCCGGTCGACCCGGGTGGCATCGACACCGGTGCGTCGCCGGCGGGTCCGCTGGCCGGGGTCCCCTTCGCGGTCAAGGAGCTCCTGGCGTGGCCGGGGCTGCCGTGGACCATGGGCTCGCGCCTGCTGGCGTCCAACCCCGCACCCGGGTACTCGCCGTACACCGCGGCCCTCCGGGACGCCGGACTGCGCGTCCTCTGGTCGACCACCGGCTCGGAGTTCGGGTTGCTCGGGAGCACCGAGGGCGCGCTGCGCGGCCCGACGCTCAACCCCTGGGGGCGGGGGTTGTCGGCGGGTGGGTCGTCGGGGGGATCGGCGGCGCTCGTGGCCGCGGGAGTCGTCCCGATGGCCCACGGCAACGACGCCGGCGGGTCGCTGCGGGTCCCGGCGTCGCTGAACGGCGTGTTCGGCTTCAAGCCGTCGAACGGGCGCTGCCTGCCCACCGGTACCGAGGGGTCGGGGCTGACCGCCCTGGTCGTCGAGCACTGCATGAGCCGTTCGGTCCGCGACAGCGCGCACCTGCTCGCCGCCACCGAGCGCACCGGTCCGGACGCCGTCCACCCGCCGGTCGGGCTGGTGGACCGGCCGGGCACCGGCCGGCTGCGCGTCGCCGTGCTCGTGCCGACGCTGCTGGGGGAGGACCCGGACCCCGCCGTCCGGGGGGAGCTCGACCGGGCCGCCCAGCTGTGCGCAGCGCTGGGGCACGACGTGTTCCTCGCCGGGCCGCTGGGTGTCGACGGCGAGGCGGTGAGCCGGGCGTTCTTCGTCGCCGCCGCGCAGACGATGGGTGAGGTGGTGCGGTCGCTGACGCCGCTGCTCGGCCGGCCGCCGGGCCCCGACGAGCTCGAACCGTTCACCCTCGAGCTCGTGGCGTGGGGGGAGGCGCTCGGGCCGGAGGCCGGCCCGGCCGGCGAGCGGGCCCTGGTCGAGGCGGCCCGTGCGTACCTGCGCCTGTTCGAGCGCTGCGACGTCGTCCTCAGTCCGACGCTGGCCCGGCGGCCGTGGCCGCTCGGGCACCTCTCGCCGGCGGCCGGCCGCGAGGTGCTGGTGCGGCGCACCGAGGAGGCGGTCGGCTACACGCCGATCCACAACATGGCCGGGTGCCCGGCGATGTCGGTGCCCCTGGGGTGGTGCGACGGCCTGCCGGTCGGCATCCACGTCGCGGCGGCACCGGGTGCGGACCGCCTGCTGCTGGAGCTCGCGTACGCCCTGGAGGAGGCGTCGCCGTGGGCGGGACGGCGTCCGGACCTGGGCTGGCTGGCGGGCGCTGCCTGATGGCGCAGGTGCTGAAGCCGGAGGTGCGGGCCGGGATCGAGGCGGCCGCGCTGCACTCCTTCGCCGACCGCGGGTACGACGGCACGTCGATCGCCCAGATCGCCGCGGACGCGGGGACGGCGCCGGGGAACGTGTACCGGTACTTCGCCTCCAAGCAGGCGCTGTTCGACGCCGTGGTCCCCGCTGAGCTGCCCGCCCGGCACGACCGGCTGCTCGACGCGCGGATCGAGGCGCTGGCGAGGGGGTCCGCCGGCGACCCGTCCGCGGCCGCCGACCTGCTGGACTTCTGGCTCGACCACCGGCTGGCTGTCGTCGTGCTGCTCGACCGGGCCGAGGGCACCCCGCACGCGGACCGTCCGGCTGCGTTCGTCCGTCGGCTGGTCGCGCACGCCGAGCGGTCCCTCGGGGTCCCGCTGGGGCCGGTGCACCGGGAACTGCTGGAGGTGGTCTTCGACAACACCCGCCGTGCCCTCGCGCGGTTCCTGCGCAGCAGTGCGGACCGCGACCACGTGCGCGCGCTCGTCACCGGCTTCTGGAGCTACCAGGTCCCGGGCCTGGACGCCCTCCTGGCCGCCGTCCGGGCCGAGACCGCCGGCAGCTGACGCACGACACAGCCGGCCCAGCAGCGCGCTCGGCGCACGACGCGTCGGCGCGGGACTGCGGAGGTCGCGGTCAGGCGGAGCGATCAGGCGGAGCGATCAGGCCGCTACGTCGAGTCGGGGCCCGATCAGGATCTCGGTGCCGTCGGGTCGCCAGCTGCGCCATCGGCCGTCGGGTTGTCGCTCGACGCGGAAGCCGTGGTGGACCTTGGTGTGGTGCCGTTCGCACAACAGCGCCCGCGCAGCACCGGCAGGCTCCCGGCGGCCAGGGCGTTGTCGCACAGCTGCACCAGCGCATCGGCCAACTGCTGGGCGCGGGTCCGCTCG
>DASQNB010000373.1:0-5944 GCA_035645175.1 Geodermatophilus sp. | reverse complement strand
CCGGTCGAGATCCTCGAGGCGGCCTCGATGGACGGCGCGGGGCTGCTGCTGACCCTCCGCCAGGTGGTGGCTCCCATCGTCCTGCCGGGCATCGCCGCGACCTCGCTGATCTGCTTCATCTTCAGCTGGAACGAGCTGCTGCTGGCCCGGACCCTGACCGGCACCGTGGCCCAGACCGCACCGGTCTACCTGACCGGCTTCGTCACCAGCCAGGGGCTGTTCCTCGCGCAGGTCTGCGCGGCCGCGTTCGTGGTGTCCCTGCCGGTGCTCATCGCCGGCTTCGCCGCCCAGGACAAGCTGGTGCAGGGGCTGTCGCTGGGGGCCGTCAAGTGAGTGGTCCCACGACGCTCGCGCCGACCGCCCCGGGCAGGCCGGAGGAGCTGTCCTCGATGCGGGCCGCCGTGCTGCGCGGGGTGGGCGACGTGGCCGTCGAGGAGCGGCCGGTCCCCGAGGCGGGCCCCGGCGAGGTCGTCGTCCGCGTGGCGTCGGTCGGCGTGTGCGGGTCGGACACCCACTACTACGAGCACGGGCGCATCGGCCGCTTCGTGGTCGACTCCCCGCTCGTGCTGGGCCACGAGGCGGCGGGCGAGGTGGCCGCCCTCGGCCCCGGCGTCACCGCGCTCACCGTCGGACAGCGGGTGTCGGTGGAGCCGGGGGTCCCCGACCTGACCTGCCCGCAGTGCCTGGCCGGGCGCTACAACCTCTGTCCGGGCATGCGGTTCTTCGCCACACCGCCCATCGACGGCGCCTTCGCCGAGTACGTCGTCGTGCACGCCGCCTTCGCCCACCCGGTGCCCGACACCATCAGCGACGACGCCGCCGCGCTGCTCGAACCCCTGTCGGTCGGCATCTGGGCCTGCCGCAAGGGGCGGGTGGGCGCCGGGTCCCGGGTGCTGGTCACCGGGGCCGGACCCATCGGACTGGTCAGCGTCCAGGTGGCGCGGGCCTTCGGCGCCACCGAGATCGTGGTGTCCGACGTCAACCCCGCCCGGCTCGCCCTCGCCCGCGAGCTCGGGGCCACCGACGTCGTCGACGTGCGGACGACGCGCGTCACCGACCTGCCGCACCCGCCGGAGGTGCTGCTCGAGTGCTCGGGCCACCCCGCGGCGACGATCGAGGCCATCCGTGCCCTGGACCGGGCGGGCCGGGCGGTGCTCGTCGGCATGGGCGGCGACGAGCTGGCCCTGCCCCTGTCGGTCGTGCAGGAGCGGGAGCTCGAGGTGACCGGCACCTTCCGCTACGCCAACACCTGGCCGACGGCGATCGCGCTGGTCGCGGGCGGTCGGGTCGACCTCGACCGGCTGGTCACCGGCACCTACGGCCTGGACCGGGCCGCCGACGCGCTGACGGCCGGCCGCCGCGACCCGCAGTCGGTCAAGGTCGTCGTCCACCCCCAGCTCTGACGCCCTCCACCCCAGCACCTCCAGCGAGGAGAGAACCCGATGGCCTCCGTCACGTACGACCGGGCGAGCCGCATCTACCCGGGCACCGAGAAGCCCGCGGTCGACGCCCTCGACCTCCAGATCGCCGACGGCGAGTTCCTGGTCCTGGTCGGCCCCTCGGGCTGCGGCAAGTCCACCAGCCTGCGCATGCTCGCCGGCCTGGAGGACGTCGACCGCGGTGACATCCTGATCGGCGACCGGCGCGTCACCAACCTGAAGTCCAAGGACCGGGACATCGCGATGGTGTTCCAGAGCTACGCGCTCTACCCGCACATGACGGTGGCGGACAACATGGGCTTCGCCCTCAAGATCGCCGGCGTGGGCAAGGACGAGATCGCCAAGCGGGTCGCCGAGGCCGCCAAGATCCTCGACCTGGAGCCGTTCCTCGACCGCCGGCCGAAGCTGCTGTCCGGTGGTCAGCGTCAGCGGGTCGCCATGGGGCGGGCCATCGTGCGCTCGCCCCAGGTGTTCCTGATGGACGAGCCGCTGTCCAACCTGGACGCCAAGCTCCGGGTGCAGACCCGCACCCAGATCGCCGCCCTCCAGCGCCGGCTGGGCACGACGACGGTCTACGTCACCCACGACCAGGTCGAGGCCATGACGATGGGGGACCGGGTCGCGGTCCTGCGTGCCGGCATCCTCGAGCAGTGCGACACGCCGCTGCGGCTCTACCAGGAGCCGGCCAACGTCTTCGTCGCCGGGTTCATCGGCTCCCCGGGCATGAACATCGCGGAGTTCCGGCTGGAGGACGGCCACGCGGTGCTGGGGCGGGCGCGCCTCCCGCTGACCACCTCAGCCCTGGGTGCGCTGTCCGCGGAGGGGGCCGACCGGGTCGTCGTCGGCTTCCGGCCGGAGTCCCTCGACCTCGCCACCGAGAACGACGCCGGTGCCTTCCCCGTGGACGTGGGGGTGGTGGAGGAGCTGGGTTCCGACGCGTTCCTGCACGGCGCGCTGTCGGAGTTCCGCGACGCCTCCGGACCGCTCGGCGAGAACATCGTCGCGCGGGTCGACCCCGCCCGGCCGCCCGCGAAGGGGGAACGGGTGCACCTGCGCATCCAGCCGGGCAAGGAGCACCTCTTCTCACCCGCGACCGGACGGCGTCTGCCCGCCTGAGACCCCGACACGGGAGGAACAGCCATGCAGTCGTTGAACACGGGGTCACTGTCCTCGCTGGCCGGTTCCCTGCCCGTGCCGTCCTACGACCGGTCCCGGCTGCGGACCGGGATCGTGCACCTGGGCGTGGGCGCGTTCCACCGCTCGCACCAGGCGATGTACCTCGACCGCCTCCTGGAGCAGGGGCAGGGGCAGGACTGGGCGATCTGCGGCGTCGGGGTGCTGCCGTCCGACCGCCGGATGGCCGAGGTGATGGCGGCCCAGGACTGCCTCTACACGCTGGTGGTCAAGCACGCCGACGGCACCCTCGAGCCACGGGTCGTGGGGTCGGTCGTCGAGTACCTCCTCGCCCCCGACGACCCGGACGCCGTCGTCGAGCGGATGGCGGCCGAGACGACGCGGATCGTCTCCCTGACGGTGACCGAGGGCGGCTACAACACCGACCCGGTGACCGGGCGCTTCGACGCGACCGACCCCGGCGTCGTCCACGACCTGCAGCCGGGGGCGGCGCCGGCGACGGCCTTCGGTCTGGTCACCGAGGCCCTCGTCCGCCGCCGCGACCGCGGGCTCGCGCCGTTCACCGTCGTGTCCTGCGACAACATCCAGCACAACGGCGACGTCGCCCGGCGCAGCTTCGCCGCCTTCGCCGCGCTGCGGGACCCGGAGCTCGGCGCGTGGGTCGAGCGGGAGGTGCCCTTCCCGAACTCCATGGTCGACCGGATCACCCCCGCCACCACGGACGAGGACCGGGAGGAGGTCGCCCGACGCTTCGGGGTCGAGGACCGGTGGCCCGTGGTCTGCGAGCCCTTCACCCAGTGGGTCCTCGAGGACCGCTTCGGGCTCGGGCGCCCGCCGCTCGAGGAGGCCGGCGTCCAGGTCGTGGACGACGTCGAGCCCTACGAGATGATGAAGCTCCGGCTGCTCAACGCCGGCCACCAGGCGCTGGCCTACCTCGGTCGCCTCGCCGGGTACCGGCTGGTCCACGACGCGGCACAGGACCCGCTCTTCCAGCGGCTGCTGCTCGGGTACATGACGCACGAGGCGACGCCGACCCTCCGGCCGGTCCCCGGGATCGACCTCGACGCCTACCGGCGGGAGCTGATCGCCCGCTTCTCCAACCCCCACATCCGGGACACCCTCGCGAGGCTGGCCTTCGACGGCTCCGAGCGGCTGACGAAGTGGCTGCTCCCGGTCGTCCGGGACAACCTGGCCGCCGGCGGTGAGGTGCGCCGGTCGGCCGCGGTCGTCGCGGGCTGGGCGCGGTACTCCGAGGGCGTGGACGAGCAGGGCGAACCGATCGAGATCGCCGACCGCCGGCGGGACACGCTCCTGGCCACGGCGCGCCGCCAGCGAGAGGACCCGCTCGCCTTCGTCGCCGACCGCGAGCTGTTCGGCGACCTGGTGGACGACGAGCGCTTCACCAGGCCCTACCTCGCGGCGCTTGACTCGCTGCACCGGCGTGGTGCCCGGGTCACCCTCGAGGCACTGGTGGCCGAGGAGGCCCGGATCCCCAGCGAGGCCACGGGGCGCTGACAGCTCCGTCACAGGTTCGGCGCCGACCATCGTCGTGACGGCTGGACACACCGGCCGCGGAACGAGGAGACCACCATGCGCAGGAAATTGGTCGTCGCCGCCGCAGCTGGCGCACTGACGCTGACCGGGCTGGCCGTGGCCGTCCCGGCCGTGGCGGCCACCGACGAGACGGACGGCACGTCCTCGTCGACCGTCGTGGACCGGATCAAGGACGCGCTCTCCGGCCTGGTCGACGACGGGTCGATCTCCCAGGAGCAGGCCGACGAGGTGGCCACCACGCTCGACGAGTCCGGCTTCGCCGGACACGGCGGGTGGCACGGTGGCTGGCACGGGCTGGACGCCGCCGCCGAGGCGCTCGGCATGACCGAGGACGAGCTGCGGACCGCGCTGCAGGCCGACGGGGCCACCCTCGCCCAGGTCGCCGAGGACCAGGGCGTCGCGCTCGACACCCTCGTCGACGCGCTGGTCACCGCTCAGCGGGAGGGCATCTCAAAGGCCGTCGAGAGCGGGATGCCGCAGGAGGTCGCCGACGAGCGACTGGCCGACCTGGAGGAGCGGGTCACCGAGTGGGTCAACTCGACCCACGAGGACCGGCCCTGGGGCGGCGGCGGCCGGGGTGGCTGGTGGGGCGGCCCCGACGACGACTGACCCACACACACAGGAGCGGCGCCGTCCCCGACCGGGGCGGCGCCGCTCCGCTGTTCCCGGGCGGGGCTGGACGGCACCGCCATGAAGAGGTTAGCCTCGCCTTACCCGTCCGCCCGGCCGGGAGCACGAGGCGAGGGAGGTCCGCGTGGGGCTGCGACTGCCGGTCGGAGACGTGACCGTGCTGCTGGGCCCGGCCGCGGCCCGGCGCCGGGTGATGGCGGCCCTGGACGACGACAGCGGGCGCTGTGCCTCCGGGCACGCCGCCGTGCAGGTGCACCGCGTCGCGGCCTCGGCGGACGACGACGTGCACCGGCGCATCGAGGCGATCGAGGCCGTGCGCGAGGTCGGCGCCACGATCGTGCTCGTCGACCGGCTCACCGACGGGCTGACGTCACCGGACCGGCGCGCGGTGCTCGCGGCGCTGCGCCCGGTCGCCACCGGCGGCCGGGCGGTGCTCGTGGACGACGACGACCCGGTGGCCGCGCTCGCCGTGGCCGACGGCGCGCTGCGGGCCGACCCGGCCGGCGGGCTGTCGGCCGAGCCCGTGGGGGACCTGGGCTACCTGGCCTCGTAGGTCAGGCAGTCGGCGGCGTCGGTCCCCGGCCCGACGCGCACGCCCGGGGCGTGGCACTCGAGCTTGTCGTTGTGCACGCAGTCGGACCGGTGGCACGCGCCGACCATCCCGTTGCGGTCGAACCCGCCCCGGAAGCTGATCTCCACGAAGGTGCCGCAGTGCGCGTGGTCGCCACCCACCGTGATCGCGCCGGCGTGACAGCTCGACTCGGCGTTGTAGGAACAACTGCTGACGGCGCAGGTCTGGATCTGGGGCATGTCCTGGAGAGACGTCATGCCCCAGGTTGGCACGGCTCCGTTGGGCCCGCCACCAAGCTGAGGCTTGCCTTCCCGCAGGTCAGCGGCATGTGAGCGGAACCCGGACGGGCGCATCTCACAGCCGCCGCACAGCCGGCACACCGCCGTCTCCGAGCCCGTGCGGGGACCATGGGCAGCAGAGAGGGAGGAGGTGGCCGCACGTGGTCGTACAGACCGGACCGGTCGCCACGGGAGCCCGGTGGCCCCACGGCCGCGCGGCACCGCACGGTGTCCTGGTCGTCATCGGGGGACTGCCGGGCAGCGGGAAGACGACGCTGCTGCGCCGGCTGATGGCCGAGGGCGTGCCCGGGGTCGTCGGCCTGGACTCCGAGGACGTC
>DASQNB010000372.1:0-6533 GCA_035645175.1 Geodermatophilus sp. | reverse complement strand
CCTGCGCGACCGTTCCGCTCAGCCACCGTCCCACCACTGGGCGGCGGCCTCGGCGGGCGTCAGGCCGTCGAGCTCCACGGTGCGGTTGAGCTCCACGAGCGCCTCGGTGGTCAGCCGGGCGCTGACCGCGTCGAACGCCGGCTCGAGACCCTCCCAGCGCTCCAGGACGTCGGTGCGCACCAGGGGGACGACGTTCTCGTGCGGCTGGAGTCCCCGGTCGTCGACCAGCAGCACGATCGGCGCCACCGCCAGCCGGGCGGCGGTCGTCTCGACCAGGCCGACGTCGATTCGGCCGGAGACCAGCGCCTCGACGGTCGCCACGCGGGAGGGCATCGCCTCCACCTCGCCGAACTCCAGGCCGTAGACCTCCCGCAGGCCCTGCAGGCAGAACGGCCGCTCCGGGCACTCCGGAGGCCCGCCGAAGCGCAGCCCGGGCGCGAGCGGGGCCAGGTCCGACAGCTGCCGGACGCCGTGCTGCTCGGCGAAGGAGGTCGCGACGGCGAAGCCGTTCTGGTCCTCGGCCGCGGCGGGCCGGAGCACCGTCACGCCGTGCGGCCCGAGGGTGAGCCTCAGCGCGGCGTGCAGCTCACCCGGCGTGCGCTCCCCGGGCGCGGTCTGCGGACGGGCGAACGCGAGCGCCGTACCCAGGTAGTCGATGACGACGTGGACCAGGCCCTGCTGCAGTGCCGGCGCGACGACCTCCCGGGGGCCGATGCCGTGGTCCACCACGACGGGCAGGCCCTCTCGACGGGCGGCCTCGGCGTACACCTCGGCCAGGATCTGGTTCTCGTGGAAGTCGTAGGACGCGATCCGGACGACCTCGGCCGGCGTCCCCGTCGCCGGGGACGGTGTCGCGGCCGTGCTGCCACAGGCGGGCACCAGCGTCACGAGCAGGAGGGTCAGCACGGCGAGGAGCCGGACGTGGCGAGGTCGCACGGCGCCTCCTCCCCCACGCCGGGGTGTGCCTCCGCGCACCGTAGCCGGAACCGGGACCAAAGGGGATGGTCACGACCCGCCTCGGGGAGCAGCGTCGCGGGGTATGGCGTCCCTGCCGCAGGCGCCGCTCGAGGCGGCGCACCCGCGACCGGGTGTCCGGCCTGCGCCGCCGGCCATCGCGCACGTGCGCCGGCGGCGGCGACCCTCCGGGGAGCCCCCGCCGCTGCCCCGCCACCTCAACGCGTCGGGGAAGTGGTGGCTGGGCTCGAGCGCCGTGGTCGTCCTGCTGTGGGGAGTGGGCGCCGTCACCGGGAGCATCGCCCTGGTCGACCTGGTCGACACGCGCGTGCTGCAGGCGATCAGCGAGGTGCGCTCGCCCGGCCTCACCCGGGTCGCGGAGATCGCCGGCGGGCTCGCGACCCCAGCGGGGGTCCAGGCGGTCTGGCTGGTCAACATGGTGGTCCTCGTGGCGTTCCGACGATGGCGCCACCTGCTGGTCTGGCTGGGTGTCGTGCTCCTGGTGACCAACCTCGCCGACGCCGCCGCGACCACGCTGCAGCGGCCCCGGGCCTACGAGGTGGAGATCCTCGGCCCGTGGTCGGGCTTCGCCATGCCGTCGGTGCCGATGACCGTGCTCACGGCGTTCCTGGTGAGCACCCTCTACGCGTTGGTCCCGGCCGGTCGGTGGCGGACGGTCGGCAAGTGGGTCGTCGTCGGCGTGCTCGCGGGGACCGCCGCGTCACGGCTGTACCTCGCGCAGGACCACCCCACCGACGTCCTGGCCGGCGTGGTCCTCGGCGTGGCCACGTCGCTGGCCGCCTTCCGGCTGCTCACCCCCACCGAGGTCTACCCGGTGCGGTACGCCCGCGGACGCCCGGCCCACCTGGACGTGACCGGCACCCGTGGCGAGGCGATCGTCCGTGCCCTGCAGGACCAGCTCGGCCTGGTCGCCACGGAGGTGACACCGTTCGGTCTGGCCGGCTCGGGCGGTTCCACCCCGCTGAGGATCACGGTCGCCGACCCGGGGCGGAGCGAGGGCGAGGGCAAGAGCTGCGTCTTCGGCAAGCTCTACGCGGCGACGCACCTGCACTCCGACCGCTGGTTCAAGCTCGGCCGCACGCTGCTGTACGGGCGGCTCGAGGACGAGAAGCCCTACCACAGCGTCCGGCGCCTGGTGCAGTACGAGGACTACGTCCTGCGGATGCTGTGGGACGCCGGGCTGCCCGTGCCGCAGCCGATGGGGATCGTGGAGATCACCCCGGAGCGCGAGTACCTGCTCGTCACCGAGTTCCTCGCCGGGGCGCGGGAGATCGGCGAGGCCGAGGTCGACGACGCGGTCGTCGACCAGGGCCTGTCCGTGGTGCGCCGGATGTGGGAGATCGGGGTGGCGCACCGCGACGTCAAGCCGGCCAACGTGCTGGTCCGCGACGGGACGCTGTTCCTCATCGACTCGGCGTTCGCGGAGGTGCGGCCCAGCCCGTGGCGGCAGGCGGTCGACCTCGCCAACATGATGCTGGTCCTGGCCCTGCGCACCGACGCGGAGCGGGTGTACCGCCGCGCCCGCCGGCAGTTCTCCGACGAGGAGATCGCGGAGGCCTTCGCCGCGACACGTGGGCTGACCATGCCGTCCCAGCTGCGGCGGATGCTGCGCCAGCAGGGCAGGGACCTGCACGCGGAGTTCCTCCGGCTGCTCCCCTACCGGCTGCCGCCGGTACGGATCCAGCGCTGGAGCTGGCGCCGGGTGGGGCTGACCGCGGTCACCCTGCTGTGCCTGGTGCTCGCCTCCGGCTTCGTCCTCGACCTGATCGTGCGGTCCCCGCTGTGAGGTCCCGGCGGCTGTCCCCCCCAGCGGCCCTGGCAGCGGCCCTGGGAGCCGCCCTGCTGGCCGGGTGCGCGCTGCCGGTGTCCGTGGGCGGCGACGAGCTGGCCTGCCGGGCCGGCGACGACGGCGAGCCCGCCAGCGGGGTGGTCCTGATGGCGCAGGCGGTGCCCACGGCGTCGTGGGTGCCGTGCCTGGACGCCGTCCCGCTGGGCTGGCACCTCTCCGACGTGGAGGTCCGCGACGGCTCCGGCGGGTTCTGGCTGGACTCCGACCGGGACGGCGTCCGGGCCATCGAGGCGCGGCTGACCGCGTCCTGCGACACGAGGGGCGCGACCGAGATCCCGAGCGACCGGGCGGGCCTGCGCCGCCTGGAGCGGGTGACCGAGGTCCGTCCCCAGTACGTCGGCACGCGGTTCTACGTCTTCGACGGCGGGTGCCTGGCGATGTCCTTCCGGCTCTCCGGCGACTACCGCGCCGAGCCGCTGGCGGTGGCCACCGAGAGCATCGACGTGGTGCGCCGTGCGGACGTGGAGGCGCACGTGCACGAGGACAGCGGCGGCCGGCTGGACCTCGACCCCGCTGCGGCGGAGGACGGTGGGCCGTGACCGCCGTGGCACCGGTCCCCGGGCAGCGCCCCCGCAGGCCACGGTGGCGGCGGGTGCTGGGGTCGCTGCTGTCGGTCGCGCTCGTCGTCGCCGTCTTCGCCTGGTTCCTGCCGCAGTTCACCAGCCTGTCCGACGTCTGGGCCGCGGTGCGGGGCATGACGGCCCTCGAGGTCGCCGTCCTCCTGCTGGCCGCCGTCTGGAACCTCGCCACCTACCAGTTCGTGATGGTCGCGACGATGCCGGGACTGACCCTGCGGCAGGCCACCGTGTCCAGCCAGACCACGACAGCGGTCTCCAACACCGTGGTCGGCGGCGCGGCGCTCGCGCTGGGGCTGACCTACGCGATGAACTCCTCGTGGGGCTTCTCCCGGTCCCGCACGTCGGTGTCCCTGCTCGTCTCGGGGCTGTGGAACAACTTCGTCAAGCTCGGGATGCCGGTGCTGGCGCTGACCCTGCTGGCCTTCTCCTCCCCGCCGACCGCCGGCCGCCTGGTCGCCGGCCTGGCCGGCGTGGCGGGGCTGGCGGCCGCCGTCCTGGTCCTCGGCCTGCTGCTGCACAGCCGGGAGACCGCCGCCCGCCTCGGGACCGTCGCCGGCCGGACCGCCTCGGCGCTGCTGCACCTGCTGCACCGGCCCCCGGTGCACGGCTGGGAGCGGGCCACGAGCAGGTTCCGCGACCGGACGGCGCTGCTGCTGCACGCCCGCTGGCACTGGATCACGGTGGCCACCGTCGTCAGCCACCTCTCGCTCTTCCTCGTCCTCCTGCTCGCGCTGCGGTTCGTCGGCGTGAGCGGGAGCGAGGTCGGCTGGGCCGAGGCGCTGGCCGTGTTCGCCTTCGCCCGGCTGCTGACCGCCGTCCCGTTCACCCCGGGCGGGCTCGGTGTGGTCGAGCTGGCCCTGATCACCGGGTTGTCCGCGGCCGGTGGCGCCCGGGCCTCGGTCGCTGCGGCGGTCCTGGTCTACCGCGCCCTGACCTACGTCCTGCCCATCCCGCTCGGCCTGGTCACCTACGCGTTCTGGCGGCGGAACAGGTCGTGGCGACGCCCGGCGAACTCCGCGCCGCGCACGGAGCTGGTCCCGGAGACGGTGTGACGGCGCCGCCGGTGCCCACGCCACCCGACGTGCAGCGGAGCTGGGCGGACGGAGCGCTGACCGCCGCCGGCGCGGTGCTGCTCGCGCTGGCGGCCCTCCCGGTCGACCGCACCCGGGTCGGCGCCGCCGAGACGGCGGTCTCCCGGCTGGTCAACGAGCTGGCCGTGCTGCCGTCCTGGCTGGCCAGGCAGCTGGGCGACCTGCTGGTGGTACCGGCCACCGCGGTGCTCGCCGCGGCACTGCACCGGTGGCGCCTGGCCGCCGCTGTCCTCCTGGCCGGCGTCGGCACCCACCTGTCGGCCAAGGTGGTCGAGGGCCTCGTCGTCCGGGGGCGGCCGGACGGGTTGCTGTCCGACGTGGTCGTCCGCGGCGCCGACGCGCACGGCCGCGGCTCCGTTTCCGGGCACGCCGCGGTCGCGGTCGCGCTGGTGGCGGTGGCCTGGCCGTGGCTGGGCACCCGCGGTCAGCTCGTGTGCGTCGCCCTGGCGCTCACCGTGTGTCTCGCGCGCGTGCACGTCGGCGCCCACCTGCCCCTCGACGTCGCAGGCGGGGCGGGTCTGGGGCTGGCGATCGCCGGGTGCGTGCGACTGCTGCTCGGGCGGCCCGCCTGATGCTCGTGGACTCGCGGCGGGCCCTGCTGGTCAGCGGCTCCCTGCTCACCGGCGCGGTGGTCCTCGGCCTGCTCGTGGCCCTGCCGACCACGCGGCCGGCCGTGCAGGCGGTGGACGACGCGGTCTGGACCGTCGCCGGCGACGTCCGCAACGACCCGACGACGGCGGTCGCCATCGCGCTGTCCTGGCTCGGCAGCGGCGCGGTGAACTGGCCGCTGCGGGTGGCGGCGATGGCGCTGCTGGCCTGGCGGCGGCACTGGTTGCGGCTGGCCGCCTTCGCGCTGGCCGTGCTCACCAGCGAGCTGCTGATCGGGCCGGTCAAGGCGGCCTACGGCCGGGACCGCCCGCCCGGCAGCCTGATCGAGACCTCGGCCGCGGCGTTCCCGTCGGGACACGCCATCGCCGGTGCCGTGACCGCGGTCGGTCTGGTGCTGGTCCTCGCCCCGCCGGGGCCGAGCCGATGGCGGTGGGAGGTGCGGGCAGTGGCGTTCGCCGGCCTCATGGCGCTCTCGCGCGTCTACCTGCGGGCGCACTGGCTCAGCGACACCGTCACCGGGGCCCTGCTCGGGGCGGGCCTGGCACTGGGGTGGCCGGCTCTGCTCATGGCGCTCCGCAGCCGGATCGGCGCCCAGGCTCCCCCGGCCCCGTGACCGCGGGTGTTCGGGGTCACGGGCACGCAGTGGTCGGCCGGGGGTCGCTGACCTCCTCGGTCGCGGCGGAGGACGCCGCCCGGAGCGCCGCCCAGTCCCCCCTCCACCCGAGCACGTGCAGGCCGAGGTCCGCCGTGCGCTGCGGCTGGTCAGGAACGCCGAGGCCGTCGGCGCGCAGGTTGGGCAGGGTCTCGGTCAGCAGGAAGACGATCTCGTCGTCCGGGTCAGGGTGCAGGACGTCGGCTCCGGGCGCCGGCAGGTCCCCGACGACCGCCCGCGTCAGCTGCTGGTAGCGCGTCCGGAGATCGTGCCGCTGCTGGTGGAACCGCGCGAAGCGCTCGGTCCGCACCTCCGGCAGGACGGGGCCGCGCGCCCGGGCGGGTTCTCACCGCGTTACGGATCCGGCGCCGCCCGTTAAGTCCGCTCGCACTCTGTTTCTGTCGAGTGACAGGAACCGCACAGCGCCACCCGGACCTGGCCCGGACGGGCGCCGGCGAGGGTCCCGGGTCCGCCGGACGAGCGGCAGGATGGCGACCTCCACCGGCCGATCAGCGGGAGGGAACGGCCCCGTGTCCTCCGTGCGCCACGTCGTCCCGGCGCCGCTGCGGCCGTTCGTCGCGGCGGCGCACGGCTACTCCTCCCCCGCTCTGCCGACGGGCCTGCACCGCGGGCTGCCCTCCCGCCACCTCACGCTGGTCGTGGAGCTGGCCGCACCGCTGCGGGTCAGCCACCCCGGGAACGGTGTGGCCGCCCACGCCGTCGTCGGGGGCCTGCACACCCGCCCGGCCCTGATCGACGCCACCCGGTCCCAGGAGGGT
>DASQNB010000371.1:0-17549 GCA_035645175.1 Geodermatophilus sp. | reverse complement strand
GCGGCGCACGGCGCCACCCGTCCGGACGGCGGTGGGGCGCCGGGCCGTGCCGCCCGGCGCCCCACCTCGTGCTGCCCGGTCAGTCCCGGTCCTCCAGTGCGCCCATGTAGGCGGTCACCTCGGCGGAGACCCGGATCTCCTCGAACGTGGGGGGCTCCCACTCCTGCTCGACGGGCAGGGAGTCACGGTCGTCCCGGTCCACGGCTGTCACCTCCCCCCGGACGAGTCGATGCCGTCGGACAGGGCGAAGACGAACATCGCCTGGCCGTGGGGGCCGCCCATCATCCCGGGCAGGAAGCCCTCGACCCAGGCACCCCAGCCGACCGGTACGGCGACGTACTGCTTGCCCTCGATGCTGTAGGTGCTCGGGCTGCTGTGGTGGCCGCTGCCGCAGTTGAACTGCCACAGCAGGTCGCCGCTGCGGGCGTCGAGCGCGACGAACTTCCCGGACGGCGTGCCGGCGAACACCAGGTCGCCGGCCGTGGCCAGCACCGACGCGCACATCGGCAGGTCGTTGCGCCAGCGCCACACCTCCTCGCCGGACGCGTTGAAGGCCGTCACCGACCCGGCCATGTCCTGGGCGTCCACGGTGACCGCCGCACCCCAGTACGGGATGCTCTCCTTGAACTCCCGGCGCCGGCGGGCGACCTTCGCACCGGTGTCCTGGACCGGTACGTAGAACAGGCCGGTCCGCTGGCTGTACGCCGCGTGCGTCCACTCCTTGGCCCCGGCAGGCCCGGGGTGGAAGTGGACCTCCTCCCCCTCTGCCTCCGGGTAGATCCTCGCCGTCACCTGGCCGTCCGGGGTGATCTCGCCCCAGGTGATCCGGTCGACGAACGGGAAGATCCGCACCCGCTCGCCGTTGGTGCGGTCGAGGACGAAGCAGTAGCCGTTCTTGTCGAAGTGGGCCAGGAGCTTGCGCCCGTCCTGCTCGAACAGGATGCACTCCATGTTCGAGTCGTAGTCCCACAGGTCGTGCGGCGTGCACTGGTAGTGCCAGCGGATCTCCCCGGTGTCGGCGTCCACCGCGATGACGCTGTCGGTGTACAGGTTGTCGCCCGGGCGGACCTCGCCGTCGAAGTCGGGCGCCGGGTTGCCGGTCCCCCAGTACAGGAGGTTGGTGTCCGGGTCGAAGGTGCCGGTGATCCAGCAGTTGCCCCCGCCCCGCGCCCAGGCCTCACCCTCGGCGGGCCAGGTCTCCGACCCCGGCTCGCCGGGCTTCGGGATCGTGTAGCAGCGCCAGACCCGCTCGCCGGTCTCGAGGTCGTAGGCGTCGAGGTGACCGCGCACCCCGAACTCCCCGCCGGAGCTCCCGACGACGACCCTGTCCTTCACGACCAGCGGGGCGACCGTGAGGCTCTCGCCGGCGCGGACGTCTCCGCTCGTCACGTCCCACAGGCACTCGCCCGTGGTGGCGTCGAGCGCCAGCACGTGGGCGTTCAGGGTGCAGACGAACACCTTGCCGTGGGCGACGGCGACCCCGCGGTTGACGTTGCCACAGCACAGCGAGGTGTCGAACGGGATCGCGTGCTTGTACTGCCACAGCAGTTGCCCGGTCTTGGCGTCGAGCGCCCAGACCCAGCCGTCCCACCCGGAGACGTACATGACGCCCTCGACGACGATCGGGCAGTTCTCGAAGGCGTAGGTGGACTGGCCGGCGTGCAGGCCCTGGGGGGAGAAGCTGAACACCCAGGCGAGGGTCATGCGCTGGACGTTCTGCGTGTTGATCTCGTCCAGCGGGCTGTACCGCTGCCCGTCGTAGGCGCCGTAGTAGGTGAGCCAGTTCTGCGGTTCCGAGCGGGCGTCGAGGATGCGCTCGTAGGTGACGTCCTGCGCCACCGGGGGCGCGGTGCCCGTCGCGGTCGTCAGGGAGCCGAAGTCGACCGGGGGCGGGGCCTGTCGGTACTCGATGGTGGTCATCGACTGCTCCTGTCTACGGTCGGGGCTGCGGCGGGCGGTCGAGGCGGGCCGACGCCGGGACGTCGCCCATGACGACGATCGCGCCGATCAGGCCCCGGCCCTCGTCGTTGCCGATGTTGGAGCTGAACCAGTACTGGCCCGGGCCGTCGAGGGTGACGTGGATGGTTCCCCGTGAGTAGTTGGGCAGCCACATCCACTGGCTGTCACCGTTGCTCGGCACCAGTGCGCAGTGGGTGTTCTGGTCGTCGTTGACGAACTCGATGTCGAGTTCGCCGCCGTGGGGCAGGACGAGGATCGAGGGGTCCCAGACCAGTTGGTCGGGGACGATGTGGACCTCGGCGGTCATCCGGCCGTCCGGCCCCTCCTCGGCTCGGGCGATGTTCCCGGTCGCCAGCAACCGGCCCAGCATCCCGACGTTCTGCTTGTCCAACCCGAACTGGCGCACCAGCTCGGATCGGTCCGGCGTGAGGGTCGCCACGGACCCCACCTCCTCGTGGGTCTTCGGATCCAAGGGGCTGCCGTGGTCTCTCCCGTGCCCCGCGACGGTCGCGTCCGGGCGGGAGGCGAGCCGGCATCACTCGCGCGGTCGGCTCGTGGTGCCAGTGGCGCCTCCTCCCGGACGGTCGCTCCTCGCGTTCCCTGTCGCCGCGCCCGACGTCGTTGGAACACCGTCCGCCGGTGGCTAGCCTCGGGGTCGGGCGACCGCTGATCGATCCTGGGACGCTCGCTCCCCCGAGCCCAAGGGCAACTGGATGAACGGCGCGAAAGAGCCGACGACCGGCACGTTCCCCGCGACGAACGGGGCCGCGCTCTCCGACGAGGGCCTCCGACGGATCGCCGCGGCGCGGGAACGGTTCGCTGCCGGCGCCGACAGCGTCCACGGCGTCCGCCCCGAGATCCTCGTGTCGTGGTACCGGTGCCGCGAGGAGTACGAGGTCAGCCCGCACCTGGAGCGCGCGCCCGCCGCTGCGGAGGGGACCGCGCACTCGATCGAGCACGGCGTGGTGTTCGCCGAGCTCGGCGGCCTGGCCGCCGGGGCGGCACGGGAGGTCGACGACGTCGACGGCCTGGTCACCGTCAGCGACGGCGACGGGCGCGTCCTGGCGTCCTGGGGCAGCCGGCGCGTGCTCGACCTGGCCGCGGACAGCAACCTCACCGCCTGGTCGGCCTGGTCGGAGCGCGCGAGCGGCACCAACGGCCTGGGCACCGCCCTGGAGAACCAGCACCCCGTCTTGGTCCGGGGGCCCGAACACTGGTGCCAGGGGTTCGACTCCTGGATGGGCGCCGGCGTCGCGGTGCGCGACGTCGTCACCCGCGACGCGCTGGGCGCCCTCGAGATCTCGTGCTGGACGACGCCGCTGCCCGACGCCGTCCTGCCGTGGCTGCGCGCGGCCGCAGCGACCACCGAGGCCAAGCTCCGGCAGCGGGCGCGACACACCGGCACGCTGCTCGCGGCCGCCTTCGCCGATGCCCGCGAGGCGCCGGGGACGCCGCTGGCCGCGGTGGACACGGTCGGGAAGGTCGTGGTGGCGAACACCGAGGCCGCCGTCCTGCTCGGCACACCGGCGGACGCCCCGGCCCACGCACCGTCGGACCGGTGGATGCCGCAGGTCCCCGCCCTGCTGCAGCTGGCCCGGCGCGCGACCGTCCGTGCCCGCCAGGAGCCCGGGTGGAGCGGGTCGACGCTGCTCTACGTCCCCTTCCTCGACCAGCCCCTCTCGGTCGCCGTCCGGCCCGTGTTCGACGGGTCGCAGGTGATCGGCGCGCTGCTGGCCTTCGGGTCGACCGAGGGTCCCGGCTCCCCGGAGCTCCTGGACGACCGCGATCCCGGCCCGCCCACTCCCCGCCCGCTGCCCGACCGGGTCATCGCCCTCCGGGACGACCGGTGGGTCCTCCTCGACCCCCGCGAGATCCGCTACGCGGAGACCGACCACGACAACGTCTGGCTGGTGACCGACCAGGGGCGGCTGCTGGCCGCCGTCCGGGGCCTGGAGCGCCTCGAGCAGGAACTCGGCGGCCGGGGGTTCCTGCGGGTCCACCGCCGCTTCCTCGTCAACCTGGGCCGGGTGCGGGAGATCGAGCACGGGTTCAAGGGCGCGCTGTACCTCGCCACCGGCACCCGCAGCCACGAGACCGTGCCCGTCGCCCGCAGGCACGTGCCGCAGGTCCGCCAGGCGCTCGGTCTGTAGGCGGGATGGGCATCCCGGACGCGTCAGCACTCCGGACGGCACGCACCCTGTTGCGCCACCACCCGCTCGTCGACGGCCACAACGACCTGCCGTGGGCCCTCCGCAAGCGGTTCGGCGCCGACCTGGACCGGGTCGACCTCGCCGCCCCGGTGGCGGGGACGCACACCGACATCCCGAGGCTGCGGCGCGGCGGGGTCGGTGCCCAGTTCTGGTCGGTCTACGTCCCGGGCGCACTGCAGGGCGACGCGGCGGTCGCCACCACCCTGGAACAGATCGACCTCGCCCACCGGATGATCCGCGCGCACCCGGACGACCTGGAGCTCGCGCTCGGCGCCGAGGACGTGGAGGCCGCGTTCGCCCGCGGCAGGATCGCCTCGCTGCTGGGCGCCGAGGGCGGCCACTCCATCGCCAACTCCCTCGGGGTGCTCCGCGCACTGCACGGGCTCGGCGTCCGGTACCTGACCCTCACGCACAACGTCAACGTGCCGTGGGCCGACGCGGCGACCGACGTCCCCGCCGTCGGTGGGCTGAGCGCGTTCGGACGCGAGGTCGTGCACGAGATGCACCGGCTGGGGATGCTGGTCGACCTGTCCCACGTGGCCGCCAGCACGGCGAGCGACGTCCTGGGGGTCGCGGAGGCGCCGGTCGTCTTCTCCCACTCGGGGGCCCGTGCGGTCTGCGACCACCCGCGCAACGTCCCGGACGACCTGCTCCGCCGGCTGGCCACCAACGGCGGCGTGTGCATGGTGACGTTCGTGCCGGACTTCGTGTCGCCGCGGTGCCGCGCGTGGGCTCTCGGGCTCCGGGCCGAGGTGGAGCGCCGGGGGCTCGACCCGAGGGACGCCGGGGTCCGCGCTGCGGTGGGCGCCGAGTACGCCGCCGACCACCCCCGCCCACGAGCGGCGCTCGCCGAGGTGGCCGACCACGTCGAGCACGTGCGGGCGGTGGCCGGCATCGACCACGTCGGCCTCGGCGGGGACTACGACGGGAGCGACGACGTCCCCGACGGCCTGGAGGACGTCGCCTGCTATCCCGCGCTCGTCGCGGAGCTGCTCGGCCGGGGGTGGAGCGAGGACGAGTGCGTCCGGCTGGTCGGCGGGAACGTCCTGCGGGTGCTCCGGGTGGCCGAGGCCGTGTCGCACTCCTCGGCCGCCCGACGGGGCCCGTCGACGGCGCGGATCGAGGACCTCGACCCGCTCCCTGCGAGACTGGGCACGTGACCGGGCAGCAGGAGGGCCGGCGGGCGCACACCGTCCTCGCGTCGGCCGACGTCCGGGGGTTCACCTCGCTGCGGCACGGCGCGTCGCCGCGGGCGGAGCGGTACGCGCTGGGCCGCCGGTTGCGCGAGCACACGCCGCGTTCCGCGCTGGGCGACTGGGCCCCGCCCCCGGACCGCCCGGACGTCGCGGACCAGGTGGTCCGGTCGCACGAGGGCCGCCTGGACTGGCTGGTCCCCGTGCGCGTGGGGCGGATGATCGCCTCCCCGTACGCCTTCCTGCGGGGCGCGGCCAACGTGCACGCCACCGACTTCGCCGGGCTGCCGGCCACGGGGATCACCCCGGTCGTGTGCGGCGACGCCCACCTCGGCAACTTCGGGTTCTACGCCTCGCCGGAGCGTGACCTCGTCTTCGACTGCAACGACTTCGACGAGGCGCACCCCGGCGCCTGGGAGTGGGACCTGCGCCGGCTGACCAGCAGCGTCTGGGTGGCCGGGCGGCAGAACGGGTCGTCGGAGCGGTCGTGCGGCGAGGCCGTGGCGCGGTGCGTCGAGGAGTACCGCGTGCAGATCGCGGCGCTGGCCGAGCAGCCGCTGCTCGCCCGCTCCTACGAGCGGCTGGACGTCGACCGGATGCTGCAGACGGCGCCCCACTCGGGCCTGCGCAGGGAGATCGAGGCGTCGGCCCGCCGCGCCCGCAGGCGCACCAGCGACCGTGCACTGCCCCGGATCACCGAGCAGCGCGAGGGCGTGCGGCGAGTCGTGACCGAGCCGCCGCTGATCACCCGACCGCGGCCGGCCGAGGCCGAGCAGCTGGCCGAGGCGCTGGACGACTACCTGACCACGCTGCCGCCGCACTGGGCCCGGGTGGTGGGCGGCTACCGGCTCGTCGACATCGCGCACAAGGTGGTCGGTGTCGGATCCGTGGGGCTGCGCGCCTGGGTGGCCCTCTGCGAGGGCAGCAGCCCCGACGACGTGCTGTTCCTCCAGCTCAAGCAGGCCAGGCGGTCGGTGATCGCGCCGTTCGTGCACGGCGACTCGGCCTGGCACGCCCACCAGGGCCAGCGGGTCGTGGAGTACCAGCAGGCGGTGCAGACGGTGAGCGACCCCCTCCTCGGCTGGACGAGCGTGGGCGAGGTCCAGTACTACGTCCGCCAGTTCCGGGACATGAAGGGCGCGATCCCCGTCGACGGCATCGACGCCGCCGCCCTCGCCGAGGTCGCCGGGATCTGCGGCTACCTGCTGGCCAAGGGCCACGCCCGCACCAGCGGGGCGTCGATGATCGCCGGCTACCTGGGTGGCGGCGGCAAGGTCCGCGAGGCCTTCTGCCGGTTCGCCCGCGCCTACGCCGACCAGACCGAGCGCGACCACGCCGACCTGGTGCACGCCGTCCAGCGGGGCGTCCTGCCCGCCGAGACCGGCATCTGAGCGCACGGCGCTCCCGGGGCGCTCAGGCCGCCGGAGGCCGCTCTGGACCACTCCCCCGTGGCCGGGACCCGCAGCGCTCAGGCGGACAGCACGTGGACCCGGATGGTCTCGGGCAGACCGCGCAACCGCTGGACCACGGCCGGGGAGAGTGGGCCGCGCACGTCGGTGACCACGTAGCCGACCGAGCCGGAGGTGGCGAACACCTGCTGCTCGACCTCCACGTCCCCGTCGGCGAGCAGGTCGTTGACGCAGGCCAGCGTGCCCGCTTGATTGCGGTGCAGGAGCGCCAGGCGGGTGGTCGCGGCCGCGCGGGGCGGCTGCACCTCGGGCAGGTTCACGCTCAGCCCGGTGGCGCCATGCTGCAGGTACCCGACCAGCTTGGCGGCGACGAACTCGCCGATGTCCTGCTGCGCCTCCTCGGTGGAGCCGCCGATGTGCGGCGTGAGGATGACGTTGGGCAGCCCGCGGAGCCCGGACCCGAACGGGTCGCCGGCCGCGGCCGGCTCGTCCGGGAACACGTCGACGGCCGCGCCGGCCAGGTGGCCGCTGTCGATGTTCCGGCGCAGGGCGCAGTGGTCGACGACGAAGCCCCGGGAGAGGTTGAGGAACAGCGCGCCGGGCAGCATCCGCGCGAACTGCTCCTCGCCGAACAGGCCGCTGTTGCCCGGCCGGCCGTCGACGTGCAGCGTCACCACGTCGGAGTCGCCGAGCAGCTCGTCGAGCGTCGCGCAGCGGCGGGCGTTGCCGAGGGCGAGCCGGTCGGCGGTGTCGAAGAAGGACACCCGCATGCCGAGCGCCTCGGCGAGCACGGACAGCTGACTGCCGATCTTGCCGTAGCCGACGATGCCCAGCCGGCGGCCGCGCAGCTCGTGGCTGCCCTTGGCCGACTTGCGCCAGATCCCGGCGTGCATGGCGTCGTTGTGCACGCTCAGCCGGCGGTTGAGCGCGATGATCTCGGCCACCGCCAGCTCGACCACGCTGCGGGTGTTGGAGAACGGCGCGTTGAACACCGCCACCCCTCGCGCGGTGGCCGCCGACAGGTCGATCTGGTTGGTCCCGATGCAGAACGCCCCGACGACCTGCAGGTCCGGGGCCTGTGCGAGGACGTCGGCGGTCACGTGCGTGCCCGAGCGCAGCCCCAGCACCTGCACACCGTCCAGCCGCCGCACCAGCTCGTCGGGGTCCAGCGCTCGGTCCACCTGGTCGACGGCGATGCCGCACGCGGCCAGCAGGTCGGCCGCGATCGGGTGGACACCCTCGACCAGCAGGGCGCGCACCGGGCCCGGGGACGCCGGGATGGTCATACGAGGCCTCCTCGCCTCAGTGGACAGCAGCCGGGAACGCCTCCGCCCGGCAACTCCACCCGATGAGAGGCCGGTGACCTCCGGCGAGATACAGGCACGCCCGGACGTGTCCCGGTCCTCCGACCGGCCGCTGTCGATGACCTGTATCAGGAGGGGCCCGCCGGCGATCTGTCGGGCAGGTCTGCAGGGCGACGACCCTGCGAGGCGACGACGGAGGAACTGGAGCGATCGGTGAACACCTACGATCCGGCAGCCCGGATCCTCTACGTGCACATGCCCCGGGGGTCGGAGCTCCTGGTCGGCACCCCGGAACAGCGGTCGCACGGACGACAGGGTGCCTGCCGGAGCCGCCGACCGGTCCCCACCCGCACGTCCGCGACGTCGCCGGACGCGCCCGCGGGTGGTCCAGCCCGGTCAGCCCGGTGAGACGTCCCGGTCGGGACACCGGCGTCGTCCGTCGCACGCCCGGGGATCCCGGGTGCCGGCGGGCACACCGGCGGTCGGCAACGTGCCGGTGCCGCATCGCCCCGGACGTCGTGCGGCGCGCGGCCACCGAGGACGTCCGGGTGTCGGACGCGTGCCGCGCCGGGCGTCGCGCACGGTCGTGCTGCGACCGTCCGGCGCGGTGACGTCGACCCGGACGGAGCCGGGCGGACAGGCCTAGGCGGCCCGCCGGTTCCGGTGTCCCATGGCACCGTGTCCACCGAACGCCCCGTGTCCACCGAACGCGTGGTCGTCGGGACCGGCCCGGTCACGCCGGAGGACGTGGTCCGCGTCGCCCGCGACGGCTGCGGCGTCCGGCTGGCCACGGAGGCCCTCGCGGCGATCGCCCGCAGCCGCGCCGTCGTCGACGGCCTGTCCCGGGACGACCGGCCGCACTACGGCGTGTCCACGGGTTTCGGCGCGCTGGCCACCCTGCACATCCCGGTCGAGCAGCGCGCCCGGTTGCAGCGCAGCCTCATCCGGTCCCACGCCGCCGGATCCGGTCCCGAGGTCGAGCGCGAGGTCGTCCGGGCCCTGATGCTCCTGCGGCTGTCCACCCTGGCGACCGACCGCACCGGCGTCCGGCCGGAGACGGCGCGGGCCTACGCGTCGGTGCTGGATGCCGGTCTCACCCCGGTCGTGCACGAGTACGGCTCGCTCGGCTGCTCGGGCGACCTGGCCCCGCTGTCCTCGGTGGCGCTCGCCCTCCTGGGCGAGGGGCAGGTCCGGGACGGCGCCGGTGTGCTGCGCCCGGCCGCGGACGCCCTCCGCGAGCACGGCATCGCGCCCGTGGAGCCGGCCGAGAAGGAGGGGCTCGCGCTGGTGAACGGGACCGACGGCATGCTCGGCATGCTGGTCCTGGCCCTCGCCGACCTGCGCCGCCTGCTGACGACGGCCGACGTCGCCGCGGCCATGAGCGTCGAGGCCCTGCTCGGCACCGACGCCGTGTTCGCCGCGGACCTCCAGGCCCTGCGCCCTCACCCGGGACAGGCCGTCTCGGCGGCCAACCTGCGCGTGCTGCTGGAGGGCAGTGGCGTGATGGCCAGCCACCGCGGGCCCGCGTGCACCCGCGTGCAGGACGCCTACTCGCTGCGCTGCGCGCCGCAGGTGCACGGCGCAGCGCGCGACACGGTCACCCACGCCGCCGCGGTCGCCGGGCGCGAGCTGGCCGCCGCCGTCGACAACCCGGTGATCACCCCCGACGGCCGCGTGGAGTCGAACGGCAACTTCCACGGCGCCCCGGTCGGCTACGTCCTCGACTTCCTCGCGATCGCGGCCGCCGACGTCGCCGGCATGAGCGAGCGGCGCACCGACCGGTTCCTCGACGCAGCCCGCAGCAACGGCCTGCCGCCGTTCCTGGCCGACACCCCCGGCGTCGACTCCGGGCACATGATCGCGCAGTACACGGCGGCCGGGATCGTCAGCGAGCTCAAGCGGCTCGCCGTGCCGGCCAGCGTCGACACCATCCCCTCCTCGGCCATGCAGGAGGACCACGTCTCGATGGGCTGGGCCGCCGCCCGCAAGCTGCGGCGCGCGGTCGACGGCCTCACCCGCGTCCTCGCCGTCGAGATCCTGACCGCGGCCCGGGCCCTGGACCTCCGGGCCCCGCTGCAACCGGCCCGGGCCACGGCCGCGGTGCGCGACGCCGTCCGCGCCGCCGGCGTCGGCGGACCCGGACCGGACCGGCACCTGGCGCCGGAGATCGAGACCGTCGTCGGCCTGGTGGCCGACGGAGCCCTGCTCCGGGCCACCGGCCTCCCCCTGGACTGACTGGCTGAACGAGAGGAGAGCCACCCATGGACGGAGCACGACCCGTACGGTCCCCGCGCGGCACGCCCCGCACGGCCCGGAGCTGGCAGACCGAGGCGCCGCTGCGGATGCTGCAGAACAACCTCGACCCCGACGTCGCCGAGCGGCCCGACGACCTGGTCGTCTACGGCGGCACCGGTCGTGCCGCGCGCGACTGGCGCAGCTTCGACGCCATGGTGCGCACGCTGACGACCCTCGCCGACGACGAGACCCTGCTGGTGCAGTCCGGCCGGCCGGTCGGCGTCCTGCCCACCCACGAGTGGGCGCCCCGGGTGCTCATCGCCAACGCCAACCTGGTCGGGGACTGGGCCACCTGGCCGGAGTTCCGCCGCCTCGAGCACCTGGGCCTGACCATGTACGGCCAGATGACGGCGGGATCCTGGATCTACATCGGGACGCAGGGGATCCTCCAGGGCACCTACGAGACCTTCGCGGCCGTGGCGGCCAAACGGTTCGGTGGCACGCTCACCGGCACCCTCACGCTGACCGGCGGCTGCGGCGGCATGGGCGGCGCCCAGCCGCTGGCCGTGACCCTCAACGGCGGCGTCTGCCTGGTCGTCGACGTCGACGCCGCCCGGTTGCGCCGCCGGGTCGAGCACCGCTACCTCGACGAGGTGGCCGACGACCTCGACGACGCCGTCGACCGGTGTCTGGCCGCGAAGGGTGACCGGCGGGCGCTGTCGGTCGGGCTGGTCGGCAACGCGGCCGGCGTCTTCCCCGAACTGCTCCGCCGCGGGGTCGAGATCGACGTCGTCACCGACCAGACCTCGGCCCACGACCCCCTGAGCTACCTGCCCGAGAGCGTGGACCCCGACGACTGGCACGACTACGCCGAGGCCAAGCCCGAGGAGTTCACCGACCGCGCCCGCGCCTCGATGGCGAAGCACGTCGAGGCGATGGTCGGGTTCCTCGACGCCGGGGCCGAGGTCTTCGACTACGGCAACTCGATCCGCGACGAGGCCCGCCAGGGCGGTTACGAGCGGGCGTTCGCGTTCCCCGGCTTCGTGCCCGCCTACATCCGGCCGCTGTTCTGCGCGGGCAAGGGCCCCTTCCGCTGGGTCGCCCTCTCCGGGGACCCGGCGGACATCGCCGCGACCGACCGCGCCGTCCTCGACCTGTTCCCGGACGACGACCACCTGCAGCGCTGGATCCGGGCCGCCCGGGACAGGGTGGCCTTCCAGGGCCTGCCGGCCCGGATCTGCTGGCTCGGGTACGGCGAGCGCGACCTCGCCGGCCTCCGCTTCAACGAGATGGTCGCCTCCGGGGAGATCACGGCCCCGATCGTCATCGGCCGGGACCACCTGGACGCCGGGTCCGTCGCCTCCCCGTACCGGGAGACGGAGGGCATGGCCGACGGGTCGGACGCCATCGCCGACTGGCCGCTGCTCAACGCGTTGGTCAACACCGCGTCCGGCGCCACCTGGGTGTCGATCCACCACGGCGGCGGCGTGGGCATCGGCCGCTCGATCCACGCCGGACAGGTCAGCGTCGCCGACGGCACGGACCTGGCCGCGCGCAAGCTCGAGCGGGTGCTCCGCAACGACCCGGGCACGGGCGTGCTCCGGCACGTCGACGCCGGGTACGACCTGGCCGCCCAGGTGGCGGAGGAGCGCGGCCTCCGGGTCCCGATGGCGGGGAGCTGAGCGGGTGGACACGTTCGGCCGGATGTGGGCGGACCTGGTCCCGGTCGGCCGGCACCCGGCGACCGGTGGGTACCGCCGGTACGCCTGGACGCGCACCGACGCCGTGCTGCGCGAGTGGTTCCGCGGCGAGGCCCGGCAGCGCGGTCTGGACGTCGTGCCGGACCGGGCCGGCAACCTCTGGGCGTGGACGGCCGATCCGGACACCGCTGCGGACGCCGGGCGGCCGGGCCTGGCGATGGGCAGCCACCTGGACTCGGTGCCCGACGGGGGTGCGTTCGACGGTCCGCTGGGGGTGGTGTCGGCGTTCGCGGCGCTGGACCTGCTCCGGTCCCGGGGCCTCCTCCCGCGGCGCCCGCTGGGCATCGTCTGCTTCGGCGACGAGGAGGGCGCCCGCTTCGGCGTCGCCTGCGCCGGCTCGCGGCTGCTCACCGGGGTGCTCGACCCGGACCGCGCGCGGGGGCTGACCGACGACGACGGCACCACGCTGGCCGAGGCGGTGTCCGCGGCGGGCTCGGACCCGCGGACCCTCGGCCGGGACGACGAGGCACTGCGGCGCGTCGGGACCCTCGTGGAGCTGCACGTCGAGCAGGGCCGCGCGCTCGCCGAGGTGCCCGGCGACCGCGGTGCCGTCGGGGTGGCCTCCGCGATCTGGCCGCACGGCCGGTGGCGGCTGGACCTGGTCGGGCGGGCGGACCACGCCGGGACCACCCGGCTGGCCGACCGGCGGGACCCGATGCTGGCGTTCGCCGCCGCCGTCCAGGCGGCGCGGTCGGCCGCCGAGCGCCACGGCGCCCTCGCGACCGTCGGGAAGGTGCGGGTGCGGCCGAACGGCGCCAACGCGATCCCCGCCGAGGTCACCGCCTGGCTCGACGCCCGCGGTCGCGAGGAGACCGACGTGCGGGCAGTGGTCGCCGAGGTCGGGACGGCGGCCGGCGCCGTCCCGGTCGAGGAGTCGTGGACGCCGCCCACCGTCTTCGCGCCGGTGCTGCGCGACCGGCTCGCCACCGTGCTCGCCGGCCGCGACGGCGTCCCGGCGCCGGTCCTGCCCACGGGAGCCGGCCACGACGCCGGGATCCTGTCGGGGGCCGGCATCCCCACCGCGATGCTGTTCGTCCGCAATCCCACCGGGGTGTCCCACTCCCCCGCCGAGCACGCCGAACCGGCCGACTGCCGGGCGGGCGTCGCCGCGCTCGCCCGCGTGCTGGAGGACCTGGCGTGCTGACCGGCTACTGGTGCGAGTACGCGGAGCTCGGCGCCGGCCCGGTGCCCGGCGTGCGGGTCGTCGTGGACGGCGGCCGGATCCGCACCGTCGAGCGGGCCGCGGCGCCGGCCGCCACCGACCACCGGCTGGCCGGCGTCGCGCTGCCCGGCTTCGCCAACGCGCACTCGCACGCGTTCCACCGGGCCCTGCGCGGACGCACCCACGACCGGGGCGGGACGTTCTGGACCTGGCGGGAGCGCATGTACGCCGTCGCGGCACGGCTCACCCCGGACGACCTCCTCGCCCTGGCCCGCGCCACCTACGCCGAGATGGCGCTCGCGGGGGTCAGCTGCGTCGGCGAGTTCCACTACCTGCACCACCCGCCCGGCGGGGGGCGCTACACCCATCCCAACGCCATGGCAGAGGCTCTCATCCAGGCGGCGACCGACGCCGGCGTCCGGCTGACCCTGCTCGACGCCTGCTACCTCACCGGCGGGCTCGACCGCACCGGGCACCTGCCGCTGGACGACGTCCAGGCACGGTTCTCCGACGGCGATGCCGACGCCTGGGCCGTGCGGACGGGGCTGCTCCGCGAGCGCGACGGCGTCCGGATCGGGGCCGCGGTGCACTCCGTGCGTGCCGTGCCCGCGGCGCACCTGCCCGCGGTCGCGTACGCGGCCGGCGGGCGTCCCCTGCACGTGCACCTCTCCGAGCAGCTCGCGGAGAACGAGGCCTGCATGGCGCACTACGGCACCACGCCCACCCGGCTGCTGCACGAGGGCGGCGTCCTGGGTCCGGCGACCACCGCGGTGCACGCCACCCACCTCACCCCGGACGACGTCGCGACGCTGGGGAGTGCCGGGACGGGGGTCTGCGCCTGCCCGAGCACCGAGGCCGACCTGGCCGACGGCGTCGGGCCGTTCCCCCGGCTCCGGGACGCCGGCTCCCCGCTCAGCCTCGGCAGCGACCAGCACGTCATGACCGACCTGCTCACCGAGGCCCGGCTGCTCGAGGTGCACCAGCGGCTGGTCACCGGCACGCGAGGGTGCTTCCGCCCGGCCGAGCTCGTCGCCGCGCTCACCGTCGCCGGGCACCGGGCCCTGGGCTGGCCCGATGCCGGTCGCATCGCCCCCGACCAGCGGGCCGACCTCGTCGCCGTCCGGCTGGACGGTCCGCGGACCGCCGGCTGCGCGCCGGACCAGCTGGTGATGGCGGCGGCGGCTGCTGACGTGCACACCGTGGTCGTCGACGGCCGGGTCGTCGTCGCGGAGGGGCGGCACGTGCTCGGCGACGTGGGGCAGCTGCTCGCGGCGGCCATCCACCCGCTCTGGGACGAGCCGTGAACCAACCCCACGAGACCTCTCCGCTGGCGCTCCACGTTCCCGTGGGGACCCCGGTGTGAGCACGCTGGTCACCGGCATCGCCGAACTCGTCACCAACGACCCCTCCGCCGGCGCCGGTCCACTGGGCCTGGTCGCCGACGCCGCCGTGGTGGTCGACGAGGGCGTCGTGGCCTGGACCGGGCCGCGGCGCCGCGCACCGGCGGCCGACGGGCGGATCGACGTCGGCGGCCGGGCGGTGGTCCCGGGCTTCGTCGACAGCCACACCCACCTGGTCTTCGCCGGTGACCGGGCCGCGGAGTTCGAGGCCCGGATGTCCGGCGCGCGCTACGACGGCGGGGGCATCGCGGCCACCGTTGCCGCGACGCGCGCCGCCTCCGACGACACCCTGCGCAGCCGGCTCCGGGACGGATCGGCCGAGATGCGCCGCCAGGGCACGACGACGGTGGAGGTCAAGAGTGGCTACGGGCTGACCGTCGAGGACGAGGCGCGGTGCCTCCGGTTGGCCGCGGAGGTCACCTCCGAGACCACGTTCCTGGGCGCGCACGTGGTGCCGGCCGAGTACGCCGGGCGCCGCGAGGACTACGTCGCCCTCGTGACCGGTCCGATGCTCGAGTCCTGCGCCCCGTTCGCCCGGTGGATCGACGTCTTCTGCGAGCCCGCCTCGGCGCACGCCTTCGACGGGGAGGCGGCGCGCGCGGTGCTGGAGGCCGGCGTCGCGCGGGGCCTGCAGCCGCGGGTGCACGCCAACCAGCTGTCGTCCGGGCCCGGTGTCCAGCTGGCGGTGGAGCTCGGCGCGGCCAGCGCCGACCACTGCACGCACCTGAGCGCGGCCGACGTCGACGCCCTGGCCGGCGGCACGACGGTCGCCACCCTGTTGCCCGGTGTCGAGTTCTCGACCCGATCGCCCTATCCCGACGCCCGGCGGCTCCTGTCGGCTGGGATCACGGTGGCACTGGCCACCGACTGCAACCCGGGCAGCTGTTACTCGTCGTCGATGCCCTTCTGCATCGCGCTCGCGGTCCGGGAGATGGGGATGACGCCGGCCGAGGCGCTGTGGGCGGCGACCGCCGGTGGTGCGGCGGCGCTGCGGCGACCGGACGTCGGGCGTCTCGGTCCCGGCGCGCGGGCCGACCTCGCCGTCCTCGATGCCCCGTCCCACCGGTACCTGGCGTACCGCCCCGGCGTGCCCCTCGTCCGGGCGCTCGACCTGCACGTCAGCGCCCCGGCCCATTGACCGTGCGGTCGGGCCGGTCCAAGGTACGGCGCACCGCCGGCCTCCCGCGCTCTCCCGGCACCACCGACGACGCAGGCCGCCACGGTCCCCGTTCCGCGCTCACGCGGACGCCCAGGGAGGAGAGGTCGTTGACCGACACGTCGCGGAACGAGCTGTGCACGATGGACGCCGTCACCATGGCAGCCGAGATCCGCGCCCGGCGGTTGTCCCCGGTCGAGGTGACACAGGCGGTGCTCGAACGGATGGAACGCCTGGAACCGACGCTGCACGCCTACTGCACCCCCACCCCCGAGCTGGCGATGGAGACCGCCCGGCGCGTGGAGGCCGCGATCGTCGGCGGGCAGCAGGTCGGCCCGCTCGCCGGCGTCCCGGTCGCGGTCAAGGACCTCATCTGCACGAGGGGGATCAGGACCGTCTCCGGCTCCCGGGCCTACGAGGACTTCGTGCCCGACGAGGACGACGTCGTCGTCGAACGGCTGAAGGCCGCCGACGCCGTGATCCTCGGGAAGACCAACGTGCCGGAGTTCGGCTACAGCGGCGTGGGGCACAACCCGGTCTTCCCCGCGACCCGCAATCCCTGGAACACCGAGCTCACCCCGGGTGGGTCCAGCGCCGGCTCCGGCGCCGCCGTCGCCGCTGGCATGGGCCCGCTGGCGCTGGGGAGCGACGGTGGCGGGTCCATCCGGATCCCGAGCAGCTTCTGCGGGCTCTACGGGCTCAAGGCGTCCATGGGGCGGGTCCCGCTGTACCCCGGCACCAAGGACGAACGCCTCCCGGGCGTGTCGAGCTGGGAGTCACTGGAGCACATCGGTCCGATGACCCGGACCGTCGCCGACAGTGCACTGCTCATGTCGGTGATCGCCGGGCCCGATCCGCGTGACCGGTTGTCGGTGCCCGCCGGTGACGTCGACTGGACCCGCTGTACCGAGGGCGGCATCCAGGGCCTCCGGGTGGCCTACAGCGCGGACTGGGGCTACGCGGCGGTCGACGCCCGCGTGCGCGCCGTGGTCGACGACGCGGTGGAGGCCTTCGAGCGGGACCTGGGCTGCACCGTCGAGCGGGTCGACCCCAGCTGGCCGCATCCCTACGAGGCCTTCTGGGCCATCGTGGCGAACGAGAGCGACCTCCGGGGCCTGCGCGCCATGGTGGAGCGGATCGGGGCGGACAACATGACGCCACATGTCGTCGACTTCATCCGGACCGAGTGGACGGCCGAACAGTTCACCGATGCACTGATGGTGCGCAAGGCGGTCCAGAACGGGATGTGGCGCCTCATGCAGGACCACGACCTCCTGCTCACGCCCACCCTGGCGGTACCGCCCTTCGAGGTGGGCATCCAGGGGCCGGAGGTGATCGACGGTCGGTCCGTGGAACCGTTCGAGTGGTTGCACTTCACCTATCCGCTGAACTTCACCGGCCAACCGGCCGCCAGCGTTCCCGCCGGGTGGACCGACGACGGCCTGCCCGTCGGCCTGCAGATCATCGGACGTCATCTCGACGACAGCACCGTGCTGCGCGCCTCTGCGGCCCTCGAGGCGGCGAGGCCGTGGGCCCAGCGGTGGCCTGGACTCGTGTCGGCACGATCCACCTGACCCGCTGTCCCCTCCGACGGCCTGATCGGGCGTTCCTGCCCCAGCCGCGGTCGGACCGCGGCTCCCTCGGCGGTGGTGGGGTCGAGTCGGTCAGGCGGGGAACAGTCCGGCCATCCCGAGCAGGCTCTTCTCGACGTAGGCGTCCCGGCCGGTGCACAGTCCGTGGGCGAGGTCCTCGAGCAGGGCG